>JAHFEM010000415.1 GCA_023248505.1 Nitrospirota bacterium | reverse complement strand
TTATACCTCTCTGGCGCTCGATGGAACGTATGGATTTTTCGATCCAGCCCTTCGACCTGCAATGGAAGGGGTGACCCGAAATGCGGAGGATCTCCTGACCTTGGTGAATGACCTCTTGGATCTGACGAGGATTGAGGCGGGAAAGTGGCCGATTGAAACGGCGGCGCTCGATGTGACCGCGTTGATCCAAGAGGCCGCCTTTCGGATTCAACCGCTTCTGGAAGAGAAGGGGTTCGCCCTCCGGTGGCGCCTTTCCAATTCAATTCCGACCATTGAATCGGATGAAATGAAGATCAAGCAGATCTTGGTGAACCTTCTCTCCAACGCCCTGAAGTTCACCCATCAAGGAGAGATCACCATCGGCGCGCAAGATCATCCGGAACGCGGAGGCGTGGAGATTTGGATTCAAGATACGGGGATCGGAATGCGGCCGGAGGAGTTGCCGAAGATCTTTGATCTCTTCCACCAGATCGATGGGGCCAGCACGCGCGAATTCGGCGGGGTGGGATTGGGATTGGCGATTGTGAAGGAGTTGGTCGGGTTGCTTCAGGGAGAGATTCGGGTCGAAAGCAGGGTGGGGGAGGGCTCGACCTTCACCCTCTTCTTTCCCTACCGTCTCGAAGGAAAATCCTAACCCGCGCCTGGGAGCGGCGCTTACGCCGATTCCATCTCGGCGACGGTCATCATCTCCACGCGATTTCCTCCTGCGCGCTTCGCCCGGTAGAGGGCAAAGTCGGAAGCCAAGACCGCCTGGCGCGCATCGCGCAGTTCGGGATCGGGGAAACCGGCCACCCCGATGCTGACGCTCACCCGGTGCTTCTCTCCGAGGATCGGAAAGGTCGCGCTGTGGACCTGCTCCAAGATCCGTTGCGCGACCTGGGCCGCATCGTCTCGGAGCGACTCGGGCAACAAAACGGCCAGTTCGTCCCCGCCATACCGCGCTGAGAGATCGACCTTTCGGACCTGCAGCTGAATGATCTTCCCCATCTCTTCCAAGACCTTGTCTCCCGCCTCATGGCCGAACGTGTCGTTGATTTTTTTGAATTGGTCGATATCGATCATCAAGCAGGAGAAGGGGGTACAGTACCGTTGAGACCGGGAGAACTCCTGGCCGAGCACCTCTTCGAAGTAGCGCCGATTGAAGAGTCCCGTCACCGGATCGGTGATCGCCAGCGTCTGGACATGCTTGAGCAGGACCTCATATTCCTGATTCTTACGAACGAGCTCTTTATTCTTTTCGATCAGCTCATCCTGGAGGCGCTTCATTCGAAGGGAGGCATCGATCCGCGCCCGCAGCTCGCTCGGCTCAAAGGGCTTGGTGACATAATCGCTGGCCCCTTCCCCCAGACCGAGCACTTTATCTTCGGTCTTTCCCCTCACCGTGACGATGATGATCGGGATTCCCCGGAGATCTTCCTGGCTCCGGAGGTGCCGGCAAACTTCGCGCCCGTCCATGTCGGGAAGGACCATGTCGAGCAAGATCACATCCGGGAGAAACTCCCGCGCCTGCTTGAGCCCCTGAATTCCGTTTTTGGCAATGACGAATTGATAGCTGGTCTTTTCAAGGACAGCCTTCACCTGGTCGGTCCCAAACGAGCTGTCTTCGATCACCAGGACGTGCGGTACCCTCTCTTCCATTTTTGGCCTCCGTGCCTCAGGATGAAGATCGCCATACAAAAAGGAACCCTGCAAAAAGGTGAGGGAGAGGACCGATCCGACGATGAAGCGCGAGGATCGATGGTGATCCGCCTCTTTGAAGCGAAGAGAAGGCGTATCGATCATTCTCCCATTGGAGAGATTGAGTCGGATTCTATCACAGTTTTTGCAAAAAGCATCCCGGAAAAGTCCTTCCGAGCCCCACCCGCATCCCATCGGATCGATGTCCGACGGGCGCCGGCGCGCCCTTCCTATCCCCCATCAATCCAATCCGGGCCAATCCGGGCCAATCCGGGCTGGCGCACTTCTTTCTTGACCGGCCGCAGAAAGGGAGCTAAATTCAAACCACTTTTGGGGAGAAATCGCTCACAAGGAAAGGAGTCTCGGCATGGAGAAAACAGCGTTTCGGATCGGGATGGTCGGCGTGGGGCGAATGGGAGCCAATATGGCGCGCCGGTTGAAAGAGCAGGGACATACGGTGGTTTCCGTGCACGATATCGATCCTGAGAAGTCGCGCTCTCTGGCGGCGGAACTGGGCTGCTCGGCCGCCGAGACCCCCGCAGAGACGGCAAAGGAAGCCGATACGGTGATGACAGCCGTCACCGATGATGCAGCCATGCGGGACATTTTTTCGGAGTCGGAACAGGGAAGCCTGCTTCAGTTCGGGGAGGGCCGGCTGTTTATCAACTGCGCGACCCTCTCCCCCGGCATTCATGTGGAGATCGAGCAGCGGGCCCGCAAGCGGGGGGCGCAGACGCTGGAGGCCTGTATGGCGAGCAGCATCCCCCAAGCCCGCGAAGGAACCCTTTATCTGATGTGCGGGGGAGAACAGCATGTCTTTGAGCGCGCCAGGCCGCTGCTGGAATCGCTCGGCCGGTCGATCCGCTACGTCGGGAAAGCGGGCGAAGCGGCCAAGGTCAAAGCGCTGGTGAATATGGTGATGAATATCAACACGGCCCCGTTGGCGGAAGGCCTCGGATTGGGCGCCGCGCTGGGGCTGGACCTCACGTTGCTGCGAGAGGTGTTCTCTCAGACGGGCGCCGCCTCTCGGGTGCTTGAGACGGACGGGGCGGATATGCAAAAGCGGGATCATGAATGCTATTTCTCAGCCGAGCATGCGGCGAAGGATTCGGGAATCGCCTTGCAACTTGCAGAGGATCAAGGCTTGCGCCTCCCCCTTGCGAAGGCGACCGATGCGCAGTATCGCCGATTGGTGGACATCGGGAAAGGCGGATTAGACAAATCGGCCGTGTCGGAGTTGACCTTTCAGGGAAGGATCTGATTCTCGCGAGTCATGAGGGGGGCCGCCCGCACATTACAAGCGTCGGGGCCTTACAGCCACTTTCATCTTCATTGCCGGCACCTCGCACCAAGTAGGCTCT
>JAHFEM010000049.1 GCA_023248505.1 Nitrospirota bacterium | reverse complement strand
TTCAGATCACAGATCCCGTGAAAGCCGTTTATGCGATCATTAATCTTCCTGATGCCATCGAAAAGCTTGCCCAAACAACCCTGAGAAATGTCATCGGAGATATGGACCTGGACCACACACTCGCCTCTCGGGACAAGATTAATAGCAAGCTAAAAGAAATCTTAGATGAGGCCACGATAAAATGGGGTGTGAAGGTCAATCGTGTCGAGCTGCAGGATATCCATCCGCCGCGAGATATTATAGGCGCGATGGAAAAACAGATGCGCGCGGAGCGGGACAAGCGCGCGGCCATCCTAGAGGCAGAAGGGATGAAGCAATCGAAAATCCTGGAATCGGAGGGGTTCAAAGAGTCTGAAATTAATAGGGCAGAGGGAGAAAAGAGAGCTAAGATTTTAATGGCAGAAGGGGAATCGGAGGCAAAAATAAAAGTGGCTCAAGCGGAGGCTGAGGCCTTCGTGAAAATCAAAGATGTCCTCGCAAATGATCCTGGGAATTATCTCATTGCACTTCGGTATATTGAGGCATTCAAGGGGATGGTTTCAGGAAATGAAAATAAGGTGGTCTATTTGCCTTACGAGGCCACAGGACTTTTAAGCTCTATCGGCGGGATTAAGGAATTGTTGAATGGAAATAGGAAAAATTCAAAATAATCAGGAGGCATACAATGGCAGAGATCATAGAGACTAAAAAACGGACATTGAGGAGGGGCAGGGCGGCGAGTCAGCTTTCATTTGATGATTTCGAGCCGCATGAGCAGGCTTTATTGACGTTGACGGCAAGAGAGAAAGGACTTTCTATCCTAGAAGTAATGTCCGAAGCGGTGCGAGAATATCTAAACCAAAATGTTAAAATTCAAGTAATCAAAAGCGGTTCTAAAACCTGATGGGGTCTCTCTAAAAGCGGATTCCGTCCGCGATCCAGGCCGGACGTGTCGCACATCAGAGGTCAATGAATGGAAACAAAACGACAAACAGTGGAAACAATAGTTCAAAAGAGTTTAGTGGCTGAGGAAAGGGCCGGCGAGATAATCGGGGGGGCAGAGAGACCGATTAGCAAGCGAACCCTCCAATCATGGCGATTAAGGGGAGTAGGCCCTCCCTATATAAAATGCGGCAGGAGCGTGCGATATGATGTTACAGAGCTCTATCGATGGCTTGAATCAAGAAAGTGCACGAGCACTTCCGAAGTTAAATAATCAGAGCGGTCCTTGTGTTCAGTGCGCGATTGCATTTCCCCGGGTTCATGAGAAATGTACAGGCGGAAACCATCAAGATAATTGTTTCCTGATCGTTTTATCCCAGGAAGCACTATCAAGGTGTCGGTGGAGAGTTTCCCCGTTGAAAAGATGATAAAAATCCTCCGCCTGTGAAAATCAAAACTTGATCTCTTGGACAAAATCAAAGAGAGTCACGCTTACGCGAGTCTGTAAAACCTAGAACCTGACTTGACCTTCCAGGCCATGCCAAAAAAAGTTACGGCTACACCTACAATTCAATACATTGTAATGGACCGAAAATTAAGGATTACGCAGAGAAAGGGAAAAATGACGTTTCAGGTGAGCCGTCGCTGAAACGATGTTCATCAATCCATGTAGGCGTGATAGCGGTCGGCTCAAGCGCCGGGTGGGGCATGCAGGACGATACCAATAATAAATAGGGATGTGTCTCCTCATTTTCCCTAACCCAGTGGATTCCGACGTAGACAATTGCTATTCAGTTATCGATCTATCCACTTCCACTCAAACAATAGCACGTGGTTGCCCGGAACCTCTAACCCTGCCCATAGCGCGATCTGACGGCCTGAACTATCTGCCTGCAATAGCACTGGGTTAGAATCCGACAAGGCTGCTCGTCCAGCGATTTTGTTGCCATCTGGATTGCCGAGGAATACAGAGACTGATTCTACTTTCTTAACTATGGGGAAGCGTATAGTAATAGCAGCAGCCTTCGTTGGATACTCAATCCGCGCACGCCAATCTTCGCCCGCAGATTTTTGGAAGCCATTCCAGACGATAAAACGAGTAAACATGGGAAGTTCTGTGCCAGAGCCAAACGATGCTAATGGCAGGCGCAGGCGATACAGCTTGCGAGATGTACCATCTGGACGTTGTTCCGTTCTAACCGGCACGAACTCCGGCTGCGGGTACGCTAATATGCTTTCCGCATCGATTCCCACACCACTTGTCCAAAAATCGAATGCATAATCGACCGGCTTAGAGGTAACTTTGCGAATTAGATCCCGGCGGGTAACCGTCGCGGCGGACACCTTTTTATCGGTCGCGTCTTCTAGTCGCACAGGTTGCCAAGCCGTGAGATCCACATCGAATGTCGAGTGCTGATTAAGGAAGTCACCGACCATGAGTTCGCCTTCTGTCCCGACTACCAGTGCTGATTTTGGCATCGTTACACCACCAGGATTCAATTTTTCATATTCCGTCACCGAAACCACCTTGAGTTGAGCGATTTCGAGAATTCCCTTATAAGTGCCAATACCAGCCAAGAATCCGGCCAGCAGTGTTCCCAAGAGCCATAGAACTACGTTGTCCTCGATTTTCTTTTTAAAGCCCATAGTCGATCTATGCATGCCAGCTAACAAGCGTGTAGAAAAAGCCGGTTTATAGGATGATCTTTTCTGATCTTCTCAGGTATTAATGGCAAATATCTCTTTCTCGATCAGAGGGTTTGATTTTTTGTTCGTTTTTCTAATGGCGTGAATCCTTGTAGTTTCTTTCCCTCAGTTCGATCTCCTCTTAAAAATCTCCCTCTTTTAATGTCAGTTTTGAAGTGGAATAGTTCTTAAAGGTATTTAAGACATTCTCATGGTGATTACTGAAAGAATTCCCTAATAGTAGGAAGCGTAGTAATCCGTTTTCCGAAAGTAATCTGTAATTGGTATGTCAAAGATGGATGCTGCGGATTTTAGTTAGAAAGAATACTTCGGAAGCATCCATTCAAATATGAAAATTATACTACTGCCGAGAGAGAAATATGAGGCACCGCGAAGTCTGGCGATCTCAACATTGTTTGTATACAGTTTTTCACCTTTCTTTTTTCCTACGAATAAGGCCAATTCGAAGACTTTAAAGAAGCAGTCAACATCTTCGAATCCGATTTGTCGAAGCCATTCGCATCCCATTCCCGTAATACACTTCTTTCTTACGTCTGGTTGGTGGTGTATGGCGAATCCCGAAACCACAATGTCAAATAATTGGTCATCCCCGACTACATCTAACCACGTCGGTGTTGAAAGATCAGGATATACGACGGTCACGTTTTCACCTTCCCCAGCTTCTCTTTTCAGAGCTTCCAACATAGGATCTCGGAGAAGTCCATAAAGCTCACATGAGCCGTCGGAAAAATATCCAGCAGAAAGCGGCCAAGTATCCCATCGCCACAACCAATATCGGGAGTCCGTCGCATCTGAGGGCACCAAAGTTTTACGGCTTATTCAATACAGAAAGTTGGAAGTCGCACCCGGGATTGCTCCCCGAACCGCCTGCAGAAACACTGTTGCTAATTTCTTTGTCTGTCATGCGCTCTTTGAGTCAGTCAGATTATCTCATTTTCCAATAACAATTTTTAAGATTACTAAGTTAGTCTGCATGATATCCAGGTAGAAATGGTATGTCAACCTTTCAGATAGGATGAATCCAAACTACTGTGGTATTAGATAGGGCGACTTTTGATCCGTTCAATCAAAAAAGGAATTCTAAATGAAATCTACGATACGATATGGATCTCACTGGATCTCACTGCTTGTTTGCTTCAGGAAGTAAGAGTGGATCTTACAATGTCTGAAAAGTGAAGGTATGATTTTTACATATTATCCCAGGAAGCGCTATCAAGGTGTCGCTAACTTGAAGCTCTTTCCTGGAAGAGTCGATTCGAAGAAGGTTTTAAGCGTGATTGGAAGAGTTAGACCGGATCTTTTAATTGGGCTTCTGCCACCTGCAGCGCCTACATGATGCCTACATAGGTTTAAGTGTGAACGCGGGTTATTTATCTAAGATATTGAATTTATTGGTGGAGCTGCGGGGGATCGAACCCCGGACCTCCTGATTGCGAACCAGGCGCTCTCCCAGCTGAGCTACAGCCCCATGAGGGAATTAAAGCAGACAAGAGATTATAGTATTTGGTCTCGATTGTCAATTGGATCTTCGATAGCTTGGTCTCCTCACTCCCTTGTGGATGAACCACATGCCAAGGCATCTATTTAGGAAGTGTTGTCGCGGCAGAAAGGAGAGAACGGGTCGTTTCCGGAGTCCCAATTGAGAGATCTGCGACCAGATGCCGGAGTGTTCCGGGTTTAGTTTCAACCCCTTTCGGAAAGCCGAAAGCGCTTTCTTTTTATCTCCCGTTTTTAAATAGACCAAGCCGAGGTTGTAATAGAAGCCAGGTTGATACTCATCTATCGAAATGGCGCGTTGACAATAGGCTAACGCGTTTGTGAGATTGTTGCGCGCCATCGCATAGCAGAGGCCGAGCGCAGAGAACAATAGGGGAGGAACTTCTTCACCCTCTGCGAGGTGGTTCGGGAAGCGCTTTTGGCTCTCAAGCAAGTTGTTCAGAGCCGCCTCCCAATTCTTTTCACGCATATAGGCGAGACCGAGTTCGAGATATTCTGCTCCAGTCATCTCAAGTCCTCCAGGACTTATTTGTTTGGAAGATCGTTCTTTCATAATATTACAGGCAAAAAGAGTGAAAATCGTTATTATTCATGATTGCTTTTTCTCAAAGGAGAATCAGCTCGACTCCTCAATCAGGACGGCGGTTCCAACGGCAGAGAGTAAGAGAGATCGATTGTCAATTCTATGAAAATTGAATGACGCTGCCACCACCGCATTGGCCCCGAACAAGGCGGCCTCTCCCCGAAGATCGCGCAGGGCAAGGAGGACTCCCGTCTTAAGGTGGCTTCGATAGGACGCATTCAACGAGGAAACAGCTTTATCGGAGATTGATTTGGTCTGGTCCTCCAGCTCGATAATGATATTGGCGTTGATCAGCCAGAAGTAGTTTTTTATTTTCCGCCCCTCGATCTTTTGTGTCGTGGTGACCAGGACCTTATGGGCCCCCTCTTCGAGTCGCGGACGTCGTTCCGGCTCGACGACGCGAATCGGTGCTTTTCGATTCGGTTTGCGCGCCTCTTTCTCCGTCCGCTCCGGCGAAGAGAGATCTTCTTCTGTTTTCCCGTCCTCTCCCTTTTCTGTCCCTTTGGAAGGAGTGGTAGGGGGAGGTGGAGCGGCCGGCGCCTCTTTTAGACTGGGTAGTCCTGGGAGTGTCATCTGACACTGGATGCATTTGTCGGCCTCACGCTGTTCACAGCCGCAATTGGGGCAGATCATCGATTTTTCCTTATGGATGCGCCTTCTTGAATGTGAACTTTCCTTCCTTCGACTTTCAACTTGCCTTCCGCGTATAGCTGAAGGACCTGTGGGAGCAGGCGATGCTCTTCGGCTAAAATCCGTTCAGAGAGCTGCTCTTCGGTGTCGCCCTCAAAAACGGGGACGGCCGCCTGGGCGACAATGGGGCCGTGGTCCATTTCTTCATCAACAAAGTGGAGAGTGCATCCACTCACGCGGACGCCATATTCCAACGCCTGTCGATGCGCGTGCATTCCAGGAAAAGCGGGGAGAAGGCTCGGGTGGATATTGATGATCCGATCATGGTATGGCTCGATCAGCGTTCGTGTCACGAGACGCATGTAACCGGCCAGCACGATCAATTCGACCCGATACTCCTTCAATTGTTGAAGGATCGCGGTGTCATACGCTTCTCGACTGAGATAGTGGGAGGGATCGAGGAAAAGGGCGGGGACTTGATATTGTGCCGCCCGTTCCAGCGCCTGGGCCTCCTTTTTATTGCTGATCACCACCGCCACGCGCGCGGAGAGATCCCCCCGTCCGATCGCTTCGAGAATCGACTGAAGGTTGCTCCCCCGGCCGGAGGCGAGTACCCCCAGGCGGAGAATCCCCTCGGGAGATTTCAAGGAGGGCCACTCTTCCCTAGGCATAGATCACTGTTCCATCTCCCTTGACGATCTCTCCAATGACATACGCTTCCCGGCGGAGGCGCTTTAAGACGGAGAGTGTTTGAGAAAGCGCTTTCGGCGAGATGACCAGGATCATCCCGATTCCCATATTGAAATCGGTGTACATCTCTTCCGTCTCGACTTCTCCCATTTCTTGAAGGGTCCGAAAAATGAAGGGGACCTCCCATCGATCGCGCCGGACTTGAGCCGCACAACCGGGTGGAAGGACACGGGGAAGGTTTTCGGTGATTCCGCCTCCGGTGATGTGGGCCGCCCCCTTGACTTGGACCTTCTCTTGCAACTTTGAGAAGGCTTTTGCGTAGATCAGGGTGGGGGTCAGCAGGATCTCTCCGACCGACTTCGATTGTCCGGGCAGATGATCCTTCACCGTGAGGCCCATCTTTTCGAAAAGGATTTTCCGGACCAGCGAGAAGCCGTTGCTATGTAAGCCGGAGGAGGCCAAGCCGATCAAGAGATCTCCCGGTCGGATTTTCTTTCCATCGATGATCTTCTTTTTATCCACCACCCCCACGGAGAAGCCGGCCAGATCGTATTCTCCCGCCGGATAAAAAGAAGGCATCTCCGCCGTCTCACCGCCGATCAGGGCGCAGCCGGCCTGCCGGCATCCCTCTACGATTCCCTTCATCACTTCCACGGCCTTTTCCGGGAATAGCTTTCCGGTGGCGAAGTAATCCAGGAAGAAGAGGGGTTCGGCCCCGGTTACAATGACATCATTGACGCACATCGCGACGAGATCGATTCCGACCGTATCGTGGCGATCGGTCATAAAGGCGATCTTGAGCTTCGTCCCGACCCCGTCGGTGCCGGAGACCAGGACCGGCTCTTTGAACTGTTTCGAACGAAGAGCGAAGAGACCGGAGAATCCTCCTAAATCGGTAAGGACCTCCGGACGGTGAGTAGAACGAACCAGCGAGGTAATCTTTTGGACGAAAAGGTCACCCGCTTCAATATCAACTCCAGCATTTTTGTAGGTTAGTCGCGCCATATTTTCTCAACGAGGATGGTTTTTCGATGCTTAGATCAAGGGTAAGTCGTTATTATAAAAACGGTTGTATCATACCGCAAGATCCGTAAAAGGTCAATTTAGAGGGGGCTTAATTTAACGAATATCGGTCCTGAAAAAACTTCTGCCAGAATGCATCGATCCGGGTATTCAGCAAGAATAATGGTAAGAAATCATCCGACGGAAAGGGGGGATAAAGTGCGGCCGCCCGGCTCTCTATTTTGAACGTTTCGGAGAAACGGGCTCTTTTGAGTCGAGCCGGTCGAGATACTTGCGGGCTTGGATATTGTTGGGATCGAGCTCCAGGGTTCGCTGAAAGGACTGTATGGCCATTTCCTTAAGTTGCTGTCGATCGGCCGGATCCTTTACAACAGAGGCCAACATGACCTCTGCCTCCCCCAGAGCGAAGAAAACTTCTGGAGAGCTCTGCCTGACTTGGGAGAGCATCATATATTCTTGGACGGCGTCTTGATATTGCTCGCCGAGGAAATAGGCTCGGGCGAGTTTTTCGCGGGCCCTCGATTCGTTAGGGTCCTCTTCAAGGAGTGCTTTCCAGATTTTGACGGCTTTGGAGACCTCTTTGTTCCTCTCATAGATCAGGCTGAGGTTGTATCTCGCATCGGTGAGGGTGGCATCCAATTTCAACGCCTCTTCATATTCCTTCTGGGCCTTCGGATACTCTTTCCGACCGTAATAAATATTCCCGAGGCCGACATGGACGATCGCAATTCGGGGTGAGAGTTTGTTCGCCTGAAGATAGGCGTCCAGCGCTTCCTTTTCTTTCCCAAGCCGGTAATAGACATGGCCCAGCGAGATCCAAGGATGATCATCTTTGGGGGCGAGCCGTGCCGATTCCGAGAATTCCTGGATGGCGTCCTGAAGAGATTGGCTTTCGAGATAGAGTCTCCCGAGCCAATAATGGACCTGAGCACTCTGAGGGTGTTCTCGAGCGAGCTCCTTGTAAAAAGCAATGGCTTGCGGCCCTCGGCGGGTTTGAATATAACCGAGGACCAACGCCTGATGGTACTTATGGTTTTCCAGACTGAGGCGAACAGCCTGCGTGAATTCGATGATGGCATTGTCGAATTGACGCTGCTTGCTCAGATCGACCCCTTCTTCAAAATGGGATTTTGCCTTTTCTGTGTCGGTGATTGCAAACAGAGTGGTAGGAGAGAAAAACAAGAGAATGAATACGGAGATTAAATAAACGGGGGCTGACAATCGATTCCTCTTGAGGCCGAACCAAAAAGCTTTTGTATCCTAGCATTTGATGAAAGAAAAGACAATAGGGGTCGAGCCGCTCCTCTTCTGAGAAGTGGCGCTGAATGAGCGACATAATTCTTGACAACCATATTTCTGCAAGCATAATATTTTCTACGGATTAAACGGGAGGAGTTATCGTGTGACGGTTAGTCGGAACTGGAGGGATCGTTCAATCAAAATCTTGTATGATTACCATGACGTTATTCAATCCACTCATCAGGAGAACCTGGCTCTCTTCGCCGGGAGTCTTCAGCAAAAGTCGTTGATCTTCCAAGCTGCAGATTCCACCCGATGTGGGTTGTAGGGAATCGGAATATTAAAACAATTGTCATTCCCGGTGAAATCGGTTATTCTGACAAAGTTTATCCCTTTTCGTTTACCTCGTTCTGTTTAAAAATGGATCTTCAATAAAGGGCACCCGGGAATCATTGTCTCAGTAAGCAGCCCGCGGCGGTGAATGATCGGTCAGAAAGGTGGTTT
>JAHFEM010000048.1:6936-8820 GCA_023248505.1 Nitrospirota bacterium | reverse complement strand
ACCCCGTCGACGGCGAGGTGAATTCCCTCTTGCCGCTTTAAGAATCCCCCCTTGTTGATCGGGAAATGTTTTTTGAGTCCTTTGACTTCGAGCAACATATTTTAAGTGAAGCGGTCAGCGATCAGCTTGAAACAATTCAAAAAAGGTAAACTAAAGAGGATTAAAAAGGTTCTATCGAGGTTTGCTCCTTGCTGACTGCTGGCGGCTGATTGCTGAATCCTTTCCCTTTCTTTTTCGACCACCGCTTCGTTTCGCCCAGGCGGGGAACCGCCGCCAGGAGCTGCTGCGTGTAGGGATGCTGCGGCTTCTCAAAGAGGGAGAAGACGTCGGCCGTTTCGACCACCCGCCCTTCCTTCATCACCACCACACGTTGTGCCGTCTCTGCGATGATACCGAGATTATGGGTAATTAGCAAGACGGCCATCCCGATCTCCTCTTGCAATTTACGGATGAGATCGAGGATCTGCCGCTGAATCGTGACGTCGAGCGCGGTGGTCGGCTCGTCGGCAATCAAAATGTCGGGGCGCATGGCGAGCGCCATCGCAATCATCACCCGCTGTCGCATCCCTCCGGAGAGCTGGTGCGGGTACTCCCGAATCCGCCGTTCGGGGGCGGGGATCTCGACCTTGCGGAGCATCTCCACCGCCTGGCGCATCGCCTCTTTTTTGCCGACGTTCTCATGAAGAACAATGCCCTCTGCGATCTGCTCCCCGATCGTCAGGACCGGATTCAAGGAGGTCATCGGCTCTTGAAAGATCATCGAGATGCGGTTCCCGCGGATCTTCCGCATTTCCTTCTCGGGAAGCGCGAGGAGGTTTTTTCCTTCGAAGAGGATCGTCCCCCCGACGATCTTCCCGGGCGGATCAGGGACCAACCGGAGGATCGAAAGGGCGGTGACGCTCTTCCCCGATCCGCTCTCTCCCACCAATCCCAGGGTCTCGCCCCGGAAGAGATCGAAGCTCACCTCCTCGACCGCTGGGACGACCCCTTCGGTCAGGTAGAAGTAGGTTTTCAATTGCTGAACTTGCAGGATCGGCTCCGGCATTTGTCTCCGTAAAATTTTTGTAGGGGCGGACCGGTGTGTCCGCCCGGTTTTCCGTCAGGGCAGGGCGCACACCCAGGCGCGTCCCTACAGTGAAAAATGCCCTTCTTCCAAAATCTCCTTCACCCGATGGAGAAAGAGGTTTCCGGTGGCGCCGTCGATGACGCGGTGGTCGTAGGAGAGGGCGAGGTACATCATCGGTCGGATCGTGATCGCGTCATTCCCGTCGACTTCGATCACCACCGGTCGTTTGGTGATCTCTCCCATTCGGAGAATCCCGACCTGCGGTTGGAAGAGGATCGGGGCGCCGAAGAGGTTTCCCTTCCTTCCCGGATTGGAGATCGTGAACGATCCGCCGCTGATCTCGTCGGGACCCAGCGTTCCCTCGCGCGCCTTCCGGGCCAGCTCGGCCGCCGCGCGGGAGAGCCCGGCGAGCGATTTTTCTTTGGCGCGCCGAATGACCGGCACCATCAACCCCTTTTCGGTCTCCACGGCGATTCCCATGTGAATCTCTTTCCGGATGACGAGGCTTTCGCCGACCACCGCGGCATTGAGCGTCGGATACTCTCCGATCGCTTGAACGGCGGCGGAGACGATGAAGGGAAGATAGGTCAGATCATGGCCGGTCTGCTCTTTGATCGCCCTCTTTTTCTCTTCTCTCAGGCGGGCGACTTTGGCCATATCCACCTCGGCAACCGTGGTGACGTGCGGCGCGGTCCGCTTGCTGTAGACCATATGCTCCGCGATCATCTTCCGGAGGCGGGAGAAGGGGACGACCTGGTCTCCCTCCTTTGGTTCGTACCGCGGGATCTTATACTCTTTGAACGCGAACGTCTCAGGGG
>JAHFEM010000048.1:0-6926 GCA_023248505.1 Nitrospirota bacterium | reverse complement strand
CAGGGGCGACCGGCGCGGCGGGCTTGGGAGCCGCTTCACGAGGCGGGGCCGCGGCAGGGGAAGCGGTCTTTTCCGCTTCCGATGGGGTCTCTTCTTTCCCGACGTGGCGGAGCAGATCCTGTTTGGTAATCCGGCCGTCGAGGCCGGTTCCCTTCACCTGCGAGAGGTCGACCCGGTGTTCTTCGGCCAGCTTCCGGACGAGCGGGGAGATCCGCCCGATTTCCGCCTGCTCGCGCTTTTCTTCACCCGTCTCTTTTCTTTCCGCCGGTTTTCCCGCGGCGGGGGGACGTTCCACGGCCGGAGGACGTCCCGGCGGGGCGGCGGGAGGACGCGCCACCGTCGGCGCGGCTGTTCCCCGTTCCGCCTCTTTTCCATCTCCGATCAGGGCGAGCTCGGCCCCGATCGAGGCGGTGGCCCCCTCGGGCACATAGATCTTCATCAAGGTTCCGGCGCCGGGCGAGGGAATTTCCACGTCGACCTTGTCGGTCGAGATCTCCGCGATCGGTTGGTCGGGCTCGACATGGTCCCCCTCTCGAACCAACCACTTCGTGAGCTTCCCCTCGACGACGCTCTCTCCCATTTGAGGCATGATCACTTTGGTAGGCATCTTTTTATTCCTCAAAATACGGGAGGGGGCAAAGATTTAATTTTTTGCCTCCCGCCTTTCGCCTCCCGGTATTTAATAGGCCGCCAACGCTCTCGCCTTGGCGAGGATCTTATCAACGTTCGGTAAGATGAACTCCTCCAGTGGAGGACTAAAGGCATAATGGGTATCTTCCGACGCGACCCGGACGATCGGGCCGTCGAGTGAATCGAAGCACTCCTCCGCCAGGCGGGCGGCGATCTCTCCGCCGATGCCGCCGGTCCGCCGATCTTCATGGATGATGACGACCTTGTTCGTCTTCCGGACCGATCCGAAGAGCGTCTCCCAATCGAGCGGCCGGAGCGATCTCAAGTCGATCACCTCCACGCGGAGACCGTCCTCCTTTTCCAGCCGCTCCGCCGCCGTCAAAGAGGGGTAGAGCATCGAGCTATAGGTGATGAAGGTCATATCCGACCCCTCGCGGCGGACCGCCGCCTTGCCGAGGGGAACGATGTAGTCTTCTTCCGGAAGTTCTTCTTGGATTCTTCGATAGAGGTATTTGTGCTCAAAGAAAAGGACCGGATCGTCGTCGCGGATCGCCGCCTTCAACAAACCTTTGGCGTCATAGGCGGTAGCGGGCGCGACCATCTTCAGGCCGGGGACGGAGAGGAAATACGATTCCGGATTTTGTGAGTGAAAAAGTCCTCCATGAACCCCCGCTCCCGAGGGACCCCGGATCACCATCGGGACCTGCGCGCCGCCGCCGTGCCGATAGCGGAGGGTCGCCGCCATGTTGATAATCTGATCGTAGGCGCACGAGATAAAATCGGCGAATTGGATCTCCGCAATCGGCCGCATCCCCAAAACGGCGGCGCCGATTGCCGCGCCGACGATGAGCGATTCGGCGATCGGCGTGTCGATGACCCGCTCCGGCCCAAACTCTTTTAGAAAGCCGTCCGTCGCTTTGAACGCCCCTCCGAGGATTCCGACGTCTTCGCCCAGAATGAAGACATTCTCGTCCCGCTTCATCTCCTCGAACATGGCATCGCGGATCGCTTTGATGTAGGTGGTCGGCATTCTAAAATCCAAGCAACGGGAAGGGTGAGGCGGTCGGCGTGAGGGGTTAAACCTTTAAAATCTTTTGGCTCGGCCCTGGACGCCTTTCGTGTTAAAACGGATTTGCATAAAGATCCTCCATCGCCTCTTTCCCTTCCGGGTAAGGGCTTTCTTCGGCAAATTGAACCGCTTCGTCGACGATCTCCTTGATCTGTTTCTCCGTCTCCGCCTTCATTTGATCGACGTTATATCCTTTTTTCTCCAGATAGATTTCGAACCGCTGGATCGGGTCGCGGCTTTCCCACTCGATCAATTCTTCTTTAGGCCGGTAAAAGGGCTGGTCATGCTCGCTGTGGCCGTGATAGCGGTATGTTTTGCATTCGATCAACGTCGGACCTTCGCCGTGGCGCGCCCGGTCGATGGCGGCATGGGCCGTTCTCATCACGGCATGCAGATCATTGCCGCTGCAGACGGCGCCTTTGAAGCCGTATCCTTCGGCGCGGATGGCGACGTCTTCGACCGCCATCTGCGCGTTCTGCGGGGTGGAGTAGGCGTAAAAATTGTTCTCGCAGACAAAGATGACCGGCAATTTGTGAATGCCCGCGAAGTTGAGCGTCTCATGAAAGTCGCCTCGGCTGCTGGCCCCCTCTCCAAAAAAGGCAATTGCGACGTGAGGCTCTTTTCTCATTCTGAATTTCAGCGCCGCGCCGGCGGCGACCGGGAGGGTGGAGGCAAGCATGCTGGTCGCCCCGAAGATGCCCCGTTCCAAGTCTCCCGCGTGGAGGAAAGAGTCTTTCCCTTTTGAGAGCCCGGTCTTTTTCCCGAAGAGCTGGGCCATCAGCCGTTTCGGATCGACCCCCTTCACGAGAAAGGCCCCCATGTCTCTGTGGATGGGGCAGATAAAATCTTCCCGCTGCAAGCCGTAGCAGACGCCGACCACGATCGCTTCTTGACCCTTCCCGGAGTAAACCCCTCCGAGGATCTTGCCCTGCAAATGGAGTTTTGAGACACGGTCTTCAAACTCGCGCGTCAGCTTCAAATAAAAATAAAGCTCCTGATCTTCCTTCATTTCCATCGGAGAGCCACCCTAAATTTGATATGACTCTATTCTAACACAAATAAGAGCACAAGGTCTTGACGGGGCCGGTTGGGGAGGGAAGGCGTCGGGCGGTTTCGGCCCATTTTTAAAAAGGATCGGATCGATCCAAATATAACGGGGAAGGAAAGAAGTCCTTGTAGACGTTTCTCGTTTGGTTTGAAGAAGGGTCTTCTCTGGACGTCAATGTGGGATGATGGTCATTGGGGCGCCGGGTTTCGTCCGGCGCCCCAATGACGGAATCGAAGGTCGATCCTCATCGTCTTCCGGGTCCGTTGCCGCTTTTCATGGAAATCATATCTGGCTCGACTAAACAAAAAAGTATAAATTCGATGATCGAGTCGAATCGAGAGGGTTTCTCGGCGCTTCGAGCAGAGCGCGCCCAATCGGGCACGTTTTCCCCGGAGCGATGTTATCTTCGATTGCTGACGATCAACGGATCGATGATCTCGCCGCAATGGATGCAACGAAAAACGAGGAGCGATCCTTGTTGAGTGTAAATGACCTCTTTATACATCAATCCTCCACATTTTCTGCAAGACATATTCTTCCTCCTTCTCTATGGGGTAACGATTCGGTGATCATTTCTTCGGGCCGGTTCTGGCGATGATGCCGGTCCATCGCTCAGGTAAAGCGGGTGATCCTCCATGCCTTTCATCGATAAGAAAGAGACGGCTTCAAGTAACCATATTCCGATGGAGACTCCGCATATGCAAATGCTCTGTCCGGATTTTCCCTGCCGATGGTTCCGATCCAATCCTGGAGCAGCCACCCGACCCTTCCACTGCACATCGGGCAAAAGGGCATTTCTCGATCGAAGATCTCATCGCAATCCAGACAGATTTTGGCTTGTTTAATGTTCATCCTCCCCCCTTTCGTTTGCAGTTCGATCCGTGATGTTGATGGAGTCCAATTCTAGTAACACGGGCAAAGCTCTTTTATCTTCTTCTTGATTTTAAAGAAGCTGGCCGTTTTCATGACGTAGGCTTCTGCCACCCACCAGAGGGTTTCGTCGTTGATGGAATCGTATGCAGACCAGACGATGACCGGGGGAGATGCATTCCCTTCATGGAAGGAGCGCAGGACGTCGCGGCTGTCGATGTCCGACAGAACCGTATCGATCAACACGAGGTCCGGGAATTCCTGCCGATATTTGGAGAAGGCTTTTTCGCCGGTATCGGCCAGCGTGGCCTCATATCCCTCTTCCATCAATTCCGCTCGGAGCAGCTCTCCAATATAATTTTCTTGGCTGATGATCAGGATTCTCTTCTTCAACATCGCTCTACCCCGCTTAACCCTTGGCCCGGAATATCCCCGTTTTGAGTCGCCTGTATCGGCTTCGGAATGAAGCCTTTATTTCACATGAAAAGAATAAGCGCGATGATCCTTATTTCAAATTAAACCGCCTTCCCTTCGGCCACGGCATAGGAGGTCTCCTCTTGCCCGGCCTCTTGTGCGCCCTGGAAGGGCGCTTTCCCGATTTTCTGAAGGGTTTCGAGGACGCGGTGGCTGTTTCCCCAATCACTCCAGAAGACCTCTTTGACTTCCAGCACCGAGATTTTGTCGGAGCAGCGCTCGAAGATCCCCCGTGAAAGGGTGACCGACTCCATGGTGCGATACTCCCGCTCAATGGTCGACAATTCATGCACCGTCCCGATGGCCGCCAGCATGCGTTCAAACCTCCGCCAGATACTGGGCAGATGCAGCTGAGTCAGTGCAAACAGCGTAGAGGCTTTGAGCACAGAAACGAAGGTATTCCAGAGATAGCCGCTCGCATAGAACTCGGTGGCGGCCTCTCGGCTCGGTTTCTCTAGAAAGCGTCCGACCCTCCTGGCTTCCATATCGTAGGGGCCGGGCAGCGGCTCGGCAGGAGCAATCCAGCCGTACTCCACCTCGGGGCCCTCAGGTTGGATGCCCAAGAGCGCGATCTGCTCGGGATGGTGTTGCACGACTTGGTCGGCGGCGGCGACATAGCGCATAAAGCGGTCTTCTTCCCGGATGAAGTGATCGGAGGGGAAGAAAGCGACCCGCGCCTCCGGATCTTGCTTGTAGATGTAGGTCAACGGGAGCAACGCGCCGGGGGCGGTCTCGCGGTTGTAGGGTTGGAAGACCAGGCTGTGCTCGGGCAGATTCGAGAGCTGGGTGCGGATCTCTTTAATATGGCTGGGATTGACCACAATGCGGGTGCGCTCGGGCGGAATCAGTTGCGCCACCCGGTCCAGCGTATGCTGGAGCATGGAGCGCTTTCCGGTAAAAGCAATGTATTGCTTGGGAGAGCAGAGCCCATAGGACGACTGAATAAATTGGTTCATCCGGGTCCCCTCCCCCGCCGCCAACACCACAGCCCACAAGTTTCCTTTTCCAGAATTTACTTCACGCATCAATTATTCCTCCCTTCTTTGCGATGTCAGAGAACAAACCATTCCACCCGAGGTGGCAATTTCAAAAGCAGCCGGTCTTACGCGACTTGTGTCAACGAAAATGTATTTTCAGGTTCTTTTGGCGCACTTTGGTTCAGGCTGAGTGTTTTGAGTGATTGGAGATCCTTTACAAAGATATTCCCTTTCGTTTTGTGGATCATGCCCAGCCTCTGGAACCGATTGAGAATCATGGTCGTCGTCTCGCGGGTGGTTCCCGCAAGGCTGGCCAGGACCTCATGGGTCAGTCGGAGCTGGATCGGAGAAGAAGAGGGCGACTTCGCCTGTTTTGTCGCGAAGTGAATCAGCACTTTTGCCAAGCGGGAATGAACCGGCGCATAAAAGAACTGGAGCAGCCTGTTTTCCGATTCATATCTTCTGGCGCCGATCAGCCGCATAATGCCCAGTGTGAAGAGGGAATTCTGCTTCAGAAGTTCGGATAGAAGATCGGTCCTGAGGCTGATCAGGATCGATCGGTCATAGGTCATCGCCATTTCGACGCGCGCCATCTCCCCGGCCAAGCTCAATTCGCCGAAGGTTTCTCCGACATGATAAAGGGATGAGGTAAATTCTTTTCCACTCTCCATGAGCGTCGCGATTCGAACCGATCCCGAATAGATAAGATAAACCTGATCGCTAGGATGGCCCGGGAGGTAGATAGACTTACCTTTCTCAAATGTAAGGATTCTTATTTTATTTGAATGAATTGTTTCCAATTCATCAGGGGAAAGGAGTGAGTAGGGGTCACAGCTCTGAATAAACCGAATCAAAACTGTTTTTTCCATCGTCATCTGAGCTGCAATCTGTTTCATACTATGCGCAAGCCTTTGCGTAATATAGGAACGATTATTCCTATGCAGGGTTTATAAATTTCCTAAATCCTTTAGAGTTTTTACGAAAAAGGATGATTTTAGAAAATTCTGAAATCTAGGCATAGTATTGAGCAAGATCAATGCCAGGGTAAGAATCCCTACTTTTATTTAAAAGGGTAGCGTAGAAGACGTACTTTCTGTGGAAAAGGTGTGGATATCTCTGTGGATTGGAATGCTTCGTTCAATCAATCCGAGAAATTGAACGGAACAGTTAACATTCTAAGGAGAAAGTCTTGCGGGAGTAATCTGTCAGATGGTATTTCTTGATCTTTCGATCGAGGGCGGGTCTGGAGATGCCTAGTATTTCGCAGGCCTTCCCTTTATGTCCTCGGGTGTGATTGAGAATATTCTGGATGTGATATTTTTCGATTTCAGAAAGAGGGGCGATGATGTTTCGGGTCGGGGCCGCGGCCGGTTGGGCAAGGGGAAGCAGCGAGAGCGATTCCTCAAGGAGGACATTGCCGCGCGTTAGAACGACTGCGCGGGTGAGGACATTCTCGAGTTCCCGGATATTGCCGGGCCAGGGATAGTTCATCAGCACGTCCATGACCTTGGGGGAGATCCCATTGATGCTCTTATGCATGTTTGTGCTGATCTTATTGAGAAGATACTGGACGAGCGGGGGAATATCTTGCATCCGCTCCCGAAGGGGGGGGACTTTAATGCTGATGACCTTCAATCGATAGTAGAGATCTTTCCTGAATTTTCCGATCTTGATCAATTCTTCCAGGTTTTTGTTTGTGGCTGCAATCACCCGCACATTCGCTTTGATCTTTTCTTTTCCGCCCACCCGTTCGAATTCCCGCTCCTGCAGGACGCGCAGCAATTTGGCCTGCAAGTGGATCGACATGTCTCCGACCTCGTCGAGAAGGAGGGTGCCGTTTTCGGCCATTTCGAATTTA
>JAHFEM010000047.1:4900-8907 GCA_023248505.1 Nitrospirota bacterium | reverse complement strand
CTTTCGCGTTGCTTCCAAAATAGTAGGTCGTTGTCCCATCTTTATTCAGATCGGTCACGGTAAAGGCGCACTGTCCGTTGCTGCAAGCGCTTGCCCCGGTGAAAGTATAAGGGGTCGTTCCGTTCCGCTGAATGCCGTCCGGTGAGGTGGCCACATAAATCAGATAGCTCATCTCCGGAGCGCCGGTCTGATCGTCCGTCGCCTCCGGTGAAGTTAAAACGACGTTCCCGTCGTTGTCGGACGAGACCCCGTTTAAACCGGTAAATTGAGGAGGAGAGGTATCCGGTCCTCCTTTGCTCTTATCTCCTCCCCCCCCTCCGCTTCCGCACCCGAATCCTGTCGCGAGCAGAGCCAACAGAAGGGCGAAGCGGCCAAACCGCATTAAGCTGGTTTTAGAAGACATTTTGTTCCTCCTTGGATTGTTTGTCGTATGATCGGTTGTTTTTCAGTTGCGAGAATAGGATGACCTGATCGCGCCCCGCCTCTTTTGCATGATAGAGGGCCAGGTCGGCGCGATGGATCAGTTCCTCCTTGTCTTTCCCGTCGTGCGGGAAGATGGAGCAGCCGATGCTCATCGTCATCCTGACTTCGCGTTTCTTCTCCTTTCCAAAAAAGGAATGGTTCTTGACGGAGACACGGATATGTTTCGCGACGGCCAGGCCCCCGGCTTCGTTGGTCTCCGGAAGCAAGACCGAGAACTCTTCTCCCACGAAGCGGGAGACCGTGTCGATTTGCCGGAGTCTTGCTTTGAGAATCAGGGCGATCTCCCGGAGGGCCTGATCTCCTTTCAGGTGCCTGTAACGATCGTTGTACTTTTTGAAAAAGTCGACATCCGTCATCATGAGAACGAACGGCTTGCCCGTTCGATAGGAGCGTTGGATCTCCCGATCGACCTGCTCGTCGAAGTAGCGGCGATTGAAGAGACCGGTGAGCCCGTCGGTCATCGCCATGCGCCGCAGGAACTCGCGCTCCGTCTGGCTGTTGTGAAAGAGCGCTTCGGACTGCATCGCCAGCATCCAGATCAGCAAAGCGGCCTCTTCGGTCCATTTCCGCTCCGCCTGTCCTCCCAGCTGAAGAATGCCGATGACCCGGTTATTGGTGAGGATGGGGATGGAGATGACCGAATCGGTCTCCAGCAATGAGAAATAGTGCTCCATCTCCTTCGAGGCGTTCTCCGAAATGAAGATCGGTTTGGAATACTGGAAGGTCCATCGGGCGATCAGGTTCCCCTTTTCCAAGAGAGGAGGGAAGCTCTTTCCGAATCCCCTTGAGATTCTCAATTGGAGGGAATTCTTATTGTCATCCCAGAGATAGAAGAGCCCCCAGTCGTAGGGGGCGATCTCCGCCGCCAGATCCATCAGGGTGGTGAGCGAGAGCTCCATATCGGCCTGATTACCGGTAATCCGCGCCATCCGAAGGAGGACATTCATCGCATGATAGTGCTGCTGCGCCATTCCCTTCGTGAATTCGGGCGGCGTTTTAATAAAATATCCGTCCGCCTGCGGAGGCGGTTTTCTCGATATCGTTTTCATGAGATCGGCGTGTAAGGGGGCTGCCGGATGAGGAGGGGGAGAGCCGGTTTCAGCCCACCCCCCCTTTCTTTGCCACTTCGGCGGCGACGAGGAGGTAGGTTCCAGCAAGGAGGAAGAAGAGCGTCTCCGAAAGGCCCCATATTGGTCTATAAAATAAAATGACGCCCAGAGGGAGCACGATCATATATGGGATGGATAACTTCTTAAACAAGGCTTCCCCGCGTAAAGTCGGGAAGGACGTTAGCGTCCTTCCCAGATGGAATTGAAATAATCCGGTGAGAATGGGTCTTTTGCTTCGCCGTCCCGTTCGGAGTCGTCGTCGGAGCACGCATCGCTTTTTCCTGCATATCGACGAAGGCGGTTAAAATAACGATCTTCCTGATCAGCGGCATAGAGCTCTTCTTCGTTCATGTTCTCTCCTCATCAGAACGGCGAAAGGGTTCGAATCCGTTCTCGATCCCCAGAGAGAGGAAAGAGAGGATCGCTCCTCTCTTTCCTCTTTGCACCAGAAGGTCTTTAACCCGCTTTCGAGATGGATGTCGCGACTTTTTCGCCACCGCGTTCGACCATTGTGATATCGACTTTGTCACCCTTCTGGATTTGATCGAGCTTTGCTTTCTGGCTTGGATCAAGCTTCAGGGTTTCCTGGCCGCCCTCTTTCTTTTTAATTTGGACGGTTCCCTGATCTTTGTTGATCTCCGTGACTTCGACACCGCTCAGCTGTTGCCCCTGAGACATGCCGCCGCCGGCGCCCTGGTCCCCCTGAGCGGCGCCTCCCTGGCTTTGTTCACCTGCTGCATAAATCGTTGAGAGTGAGGCCGCTCCGATAATGGCGACGGAGAGCATGCTGACCATCAGTAATTTTTTCATCTTGTGTCACCTCCCTTCGTTCTTTGATGTGGGGTTTGCTGTCTTTACTCCACCGGATAGTTTCCGCTGGTTCAAAAAGCCTCCATTTGGGATGGAGGCTCCCGATCCGGGTCGGATGCTGTGCTGTTGATACTCTGAATGAAGGTCCTTCCCGGAGGGGTCTCTTTGCCCCCGATCTCGCGTTCGCGTTACGGGAGCAAGACGCTCGTCTTCAGGCGGGCGTCGTCGTTTCTAATGAGCAAGATAAATGCCAGACGGAAAACGGCGAAGAAGTTGAGGCAGGGCTTCTCTTGATTCTCAAAAGAGGGGATCTTCTCAGCGGAGAGTTGAAAAAGCTTGCAGATTTAATGCAAAAAAACTTTCGTCTGAAAAAACTTGATTCACAAATTTTTTTTAGAGTAGAATAAATTTAGATTTTTCCCCCGAGGGAGCGGGGTCCCTCCTTCCGCTTGCTGCGTCCTCACGAGAGGAATTGAAAAATCATGAGCGTCTGCTTCCCTCTCTTCATCCGCATGGAGCCGGAAAGAACGACGCTCAAAGCAAGGGGGGCGCTGTTTATAGATACAGCCGACGGTCGCAAAAGAGATCCGCCGGCTCCGTGAGATCTCCGCGAGGAATGTCTTCGGGAAACGGCCGCTGGCCGGATCATCGCCCGACTTGTTCTCTCACTCCCTCGGAAAATAGAGAGAAGGTTTGCCCCTTGCTGCATGTCGGACGATACGGAGTCGATCTGTTTTCTCCCGCAGTGAAGCGCGGAGCGAAGAGGGTTGGGGAGAAAGACCTGAAGGTGTCCCTGCCGGAGCGATTTCCGCGATCAAGGGAAAGGCGAGAATGATTGATATTCATTCCATAAAGGTCGACCAGAAAATTCTGCTGGTGGACGATGAGGAAGCCCTCCTCGAAACCCTCCGAAGCATTTTGGAGTTGGAGGGATACCAGGTGGTGACCGTCTCCAGCGGTGAAGAAGCCGTCCGCGCGATGGAGCGAACCTCGTTCGATCTGATCTTAACCGATCTGAAGATGAATGGAATGAGCGGCCTCGACCTTCTGGCTCACGCGGAGACGCTCTGGCCGAGGCCGGTCACGATTCTCCTGACCGGCTATGCCTCCTTGGAATCGGCCGTCGAGGCGCTCAACCGGGGCGCCTATGCTTACCTCGTCAAACCGTTCGGTATCGAGGGGCTCAAGACGGCGATCCAGCAGGGGCTGGAGAAGCGGCGGCTCTCCGAGGTTGAAGTCCTCTATCAGATTTCCCGGACCTTTATCTCCACACTGGATCTCGACGTGATCCTCCATGAAGTGCTCCGTGAAGCATGCCATCTGACCGGTTTTCCCAGAAGCCTCTTTCTCCTCTATAAGGGGCGAGAGATACGCCGGGTCACCTGGGAGACGGGAGCCGATCCCGGCTGGGCCGATGCCGTGGCCTCCCTTCTAAAAGAAGATACAGAGATTTTAACGCAATTGGAGAAGGGAGAGATTGTTCTCATCCCGAACTCCGAGCGGGAAGAGCCTCAAGCCGACCCCATCTTAAATCGTTTGAAGATCAAGACGCTTTTGGCCGTTCCGGTGATTTACCGGGGGCGGCTGGGCGGGGCGCTTTATCTT
>JAHFEM010000047.1:0-4890 GCA_023248505.1 Nitrospirota bacterium | reverse complement strand
TCAGGCGGCCACACAGACGTTCACGAAAAGAGATTTCCGGCTGGTGGTCGGCTTGGCCGATTTGGCCGCCCTGGCGATTCAAAACGCCAGCCTCTTCGAAGAGTTGAAGCGGATGAACCGAAACCTCCGGAAAACAAAATTGGCGCTGGAAGAAGCGAACCGGGAGTTGAAGAGCCTCGATCAAATGAAGACCAATCTGCTGTCGAATGTATCGCATGAGCTCAAGACGCCGATGGTGGCCGTCAAGGGATATACCAGCATGGTTTTAAAAGGAAAGGCCGGTCCGGTCGTGCCCCTCCAAAAAGAATATCTTGAGATTGCGCTCCGGAATGTTCACAAGCAGCTTGACTTGATAGACGATCTTCTCAACTTCTCAAGGCTGGAAACGAACGGGCAGGCCCTCTCGCTCGAGCGGATGGACCTGGCCGAGGTTTTGAACGAGAGCCTCCAACTCATTCGGCCCAAGGCGGAAGAGAAAGGAATCACGATCGCCGCCCCGGCCGGGTTGGAACCCTGCCGGGTCCTGGCCCATCGCAAGAAACTGGGCCAGGTCTTCGACAACCTTTTTTCGAATGCGGTGAAGTTTACCCCGGAAAGGGGAAATATTACGGTCCGGTTTAAAGATCAGAAGAACGGGAGGGTTCTCATCTCGGTCTCCGATACGGGAATCGGAATCCCTCAACAGAAGCAGGGGAAAATCTTCGATCGCTTCTACCAGGTGGAGTCGTCCGAGTCGCGCCGCTACGGCGGTTTCGGTCTGGGGTTGGCGATTGCGCAGGACATCGTGAAATGGCACGGCAGCCGGATTCGCGTCACGAGCCGGTCGGGCCACGGCACGGAGTTTAGCTTCTCTCTCGCCAAGGAGGAATGAGCCTCGCGGGGTTCCAATAGAGCCGGTCGAGCGCCCTCGGCCTATCGATTAAGCGTCAGTGTGAAGGAGAAGCCATGAACACCGAAATTGGTTCCAAGGAGAGACACATTTTAGTCGTCGATGATGAAGAGTCGGTCCGACGTTATCTGGTCACCCTGCTGACCTCGGAAGGGTATGAGGTCTCTTGCGCGCAGGGAGGGACGGAGGCGATCGGCATGATCAAACAGCAGCTCTCCCCCTCCGCGGTCATCCTCGATGTCATGATGCCCCAGGTCGACGGGCTGGAAACCCTTCGAAGACTTCGTGAGATCGATGAAAACCTGCCGATCATCATGCTCTCGGCGGTCGGGCAGACGACCACCATCGTGAAGGCGATGAAGATGGGCGCCTCCGATTATCTGACGAAACCGTTCGAGGATGAGGAGCTCGGGATTACCCTCGAAAAAGTCTTTGAGAAGATGACGTTGGTTCGAGAGGTGGAGGATCTGCGGGAGCAGCTCCATAAGACGAGCGATTTTATCAGCATCAACGATGAGATGATTCGGATCAAAGAGATCATCCGAAAGATCGCCGGCACCGACGCGACCGTTCTCGTTCTGGGAGAGAGCGGCGTCGGGAAAGAGCTCATCGCGCGCGCGCTTCACGACCAGTCCCTCCGGAGGGAGAAGGTGATGGTCCGGGTGAATTGCGCGGCCCTTCCATCGGAGCTGCTCGAAAGCGAGCTGTTCGGATTTGAGCGGGGGGCTTTTACGGGCGCCATGCGGGGCAAAATGGGAAAGTTCGAGCTGGCCAACGGAGGGACGATCTTCCTCGATGAAATCGCGGAGATGAGCCCGGGCCTCCAGGCAAAGCTGCTCCATGTGCTCCAAGACGGAGAATTCTCGAAGCTCGGGGGAAAGAAAGATTTAAAGGTGGATGTGCGGATTGTCGCCGCGACCAACCAGAACCTGGAGCGGGCGATCAAAGAGGGACGCTTCCGGGAAGATCTCTACTACCGGCTCAACGTGGTGAAGATCTTGGTTCCGCCGCTGCGGGAGCGGAAGGAGGATATCCCGCTCCTCTCCCAGCACTTCTTCAAGAAGTTTCGGGCGCAGTACGACAGCGATATGGAGAAGATTCCGGAGACGATCATCGACGCCTTCATGAGCTATTCTTGGCCCGGAAATATCCGGGAGTTGGAGAACATGATGCGCCGGCTGGTTGTCTTGAAAGATGAAAAGTACGTGCTCAAGGAGATGATTCTTCCGAGCGAGGCAAAGCCCGAACCTGAAAAAGCGGCGGCCGCCTCCGAGCCGCTCTCCCTCAAAGAGATCAGCAAGCGGAAAACGGTCGAGGTGGAGCGCGACGCCATTTTTAAGGCATTGGTCGAAAACAACTGGAACAAGAAAAGAGCGTCGGAGACATTGAACATCAGCTACCGCGCCTTGCAATATAAGATTAAGGAGTACGGAATAGACCGGTAAGCCTTGCCGATTCTGGATTGCGGAATGCGGATGGCGGAGTAAAAATGAAATTTTTTATAGTTTCATCCCGCAATCCGAAATGGGTTCTGCATCTTTTTGCACCTCTTTCCGAATTTTCTGCATCATTTTGATCGATCGATTCATCCTGCTTCCTTCCTACAATCTGAATCCCGATTCTTCTTGAGGCACGGCTTTTGCTCTTCTTCCAGCCTAGATTAAAGAATGGTTTGGAGCGGGGGTGGAGGCGGTTCGTCTCGACGTCCCCTCGCTATGATGAGAAGACCGGGGGGACGAGATCGACCGGCAGATGTTTGTCTGCCCGCCCGGCGATGCGATTTGATCGTGGAGGTGGAGACGGTTATGTTTTGGCAAAGGTCGATCAGCGGATTTTGGTTCCCTTTTTTCATTGCGGCGTTCCTCATCACGACACGGACTTCCCCCGCCCAGTCCCTTTCTCCGGGAGAAGGGGAGGTGAAGCGGGGAGGGGAGCTGGAAGCCAAAATAGATCCCAGGGGAGAAGCGAAGAGGCCCGACGAATATGTCCTCGGCCCCGGCGACGTGATTCAGGTGGTCGTCTGGAGGAACGAGCATCTCTCAAAGACGGTTCCGATCCGCCCGGACGGGAAAATTTCTTTGCCGTTGGTGGACGATCTCCAAGCGGCCGGGGCGACCCCCTCGCAATTAAAAGAGATGATCGCCAAAGGATTGAGGCACTACATCGATAATCCGATGGTGACGGTCATCGTCTCGGAGGTCAATAACTATAAGGTCTCCGTCCTGGGCGAGGTGAAGAAGCCGGGGGTCTATCTTCTCAAGGGAAGAACCACCGTCCTGGAAGCGATCTCGATGGCGGAGGGATTTACCGAATTTGCCACGACCAACAACATCCTCCTCATGAAAAAGGCAAAGGGCCAGCGGTACCGCTTTGATTACCGCGCTTTCGTCTCCGGCGAAAATCTCGACCAAAACGTCTATCTCGATCCAGGCGATACGATCATCGTAAAATGAGGCACTCTGGCGCGTCTGGAAACGGACCTCTCTTCGTTCGAGCAAGAGAGGGATGGAGGCTCCGTGGGCGATTGATCTTCTACGCTCATGCCAAGTTCGGTCTCTTCCTTCGGCTTCTCCTGATCCACCTTCTTCTTTTGCACGCGCGTTCGGCCGCAGCCCAGCTCTCTTTGGAGAGCGAGCCGGTCCGCCCCTCGGAGCCGGAGCCGCCGCGGCTTCGCTGGACCCCCTCGCTCGACGTCACATACGAGTACGACGACAATATCCTGCTTCGAAGCGTCCTTCGGGAGTCGGACTTCATCACGCGGGTGAGGCCGGGACTGGGCCTGCTCGTCGATCAGGAGCAGGTCAAATGGGTGACCGGCTTTCGGGCGGAGTTTGCCTTCTATCGGGATCACCCTGAGTTATCGACCTGGAATCGCTCCCAGAACGTCGATACCCGGTTGACCCTCCGGCCGTCCGGCGTCTGGACATTCGAATTCGGCGACAGCTTCGTCCATTCGATCGATCCGACGGAGCAGGTGGACCTCCTCTTTCGGAGGACCGAGTTCTATGCGAACACGCTTGACCTGAAGGGGATCTACCGATTCTCACCCCGGTTGACGCTCAATCTGGAGGCGATCAACCGGATCACCCAGTTCAAGGATTCCGCTCTGATCGATGTCAGCGAAGATGAGCTTGGAGCGGGTCTCTCCTATCGCCTAACGCCGCTCGATACCGTGTCTCCGGAGTATCGCTACAGAGATTTCTCCTTTGAAAATCGCGGTCACACCGAAGCGCACTCCGTGAGCCTGAAAGAGGAGCATCGATTCACGGAGACTCTGACCGCGCATGGAATGGCCGGTGTTATCGCGATCGTCGATCGAGGGACGACGCAGAGCGAGCCTCTTCTCGGCTTGGGGGTTGAGCAGAGATACAGCGCCATGGCGGTATTTCGCGCCGACTACCTTCGCGATGTGTCGATCGTCGGAGGTCTTTCAGGAACCTTCATCACCCACAGTTTCTCCGGCTCCGCCACTTTTCATGTGACGCAATGGTTCGATTCGATTCTTGGCGCGAGCTGGTCGCTCCAGCAACCGATTCTCTCAAGCCGATCCGACCTCGACACACTCTGGTTGAGAATTGAGGAGCAAGTCCGGATCACTTCCTGGCTGAAGGGGGTCGCGAACTACTCCTACCGCAGGCAGAATTTCCACGCCGCGGGCGTTCGCGATATTTACGATAACCGCGCATTCATCGGATTAACCGCCTTTACGACCTACCCTCCTCAATAATCTCTCCGAACCTTTCTCACCCCCGGACGGGCCGCATCGAACCCAACGGCGATGGATGCGCGCGCGCACCGCCCGTGAGGATTCACCTTGCTTACAAGAGGGAGGATCTTGAAAATGGCCGACGCATTTTCCTCGAAGCGTGCAGCCTCTTTCCGACTTTTACTCCGTTCCGTCTTTTTTGGCGGGCGCAATTGTTTGCAGAGGATGTGCAAGGAATGAAGCAGGACGGGATCGATCCACTTTTGAAAGGTGCGGATCGGAGAGTCTTGCGCTT
>JAHFEM010000046.1 GCA_023248505.1 Nitrospirota bacterium | reverse complement strand
ATAGAGCGACCAGGCGCTGTCTTTACCGCTGCTCCAGGAGAGCCAGGTTTTTTTCTTCATTCTTTTTTCCTCTTGACTCACGCCCTGCTGTCCCACAACAGATCCGATATGCCCCTTTTTTTGTTCTCGTACCGCGCCATCACGAAGAGGGCGTCGGAGAGGCGATTCAGGTAGGGGACCGTGAAGGCGCCGACCGCTTCCGCTCGCCGGAGGCCGATCACCTCCCGCTCCGCCCGACGGCAGACGGTCCGGGCGACGTGAAGCTGCGCCGCTCCCGGCGAGCCGCCCGGAAGAACGAAATTCTCGAGCGGCGTGAGCGCTTCCGAGAGGCGGTCCATCAACTGCTCGAGGGCGTCGATGTGGCGCTGCTCGATCTTCGGCACATTCATCTTCACCTTATCTTCCTCCGGAATGCAGAGGTCGGATCCGAGGTGGAAGAGATCGTTTTGGATCCCGGCCAAGGCCTTCATCAGGTCCCTGTCGAGCCCGGCGGCCATGGCGACGCCGATGTGGGAATTGAGCTCATCGACCGTGCCATAAGATGAAATCCGCGCGGCGTCCTTCGGAACCCGCCGCTTGCTTCCAAGCCCGGTGCTCCCATCATCTCCGGTTCGCGTGTAGACCTTTGTAATCCGTGGCATACATCGACTCCTTTCGGATTTTCCAACGTGAGGGATCAGCCCGCCGCGAGGCCTTGGGCTGCGCTGATGAAGATCAGTACTCCGACTTCCACCATCTCCGAGAGCGCGCCCAGCGCATCCCCCGTCCACCCGCCGATCTTCGATTCGAGAAAGCGATTGAAAACCAACACCCCTAAAAATACGAGTGACGCAGCGAGCAGCCCGACCCCCTCCAAGAGGAACCAGGCGAATGCGAGGGCGATGCCGGTGGCGCCGGCGCATGGGGGCCAGCGGATCTGCCCGATGAAAGGCTGCGCCGTTCCGCTCTCTCGGGCGTACCTCCCGAGAAAACTCGCCAGGACCATCGCCCATCGGCTGAGAAGGCCCATGACGAGAAAGGAGGTCAGCCATCCCCGACGAATCATCTCACCAAAGAGGGCATATTTCAAGATCAAGACGATCCCCAGCCCGATCGCGCCGAACGCGCCGACGTGGGGGTCCTTCATCACGGAGAGGATTCGCGGCCGGCCTCCCCCGGCGGCCAAGCCGTCGCAGAGATCGGCCAGCCCATCCAGATGGAGCCCGCCGGTCAAAAGGGTCAAGGCCGCCAGAAGGAGCGCCGCCAACGGCGCCGGGGCCACGATCGGCCCGAGCAGCTGGGCCATCCCCATCAAGAAAGCGCCGATCGCCAATCCCACCAGCGGGAAAAAGAGAACCGAGCGGCCAAGGTCGCGCTCGGAAGCGATCATCGAATGATTGAACGGAACGATGGTAAGGGTGCCGATCGCGGCCAGCAAGCTTCTCATCGCTTCCGCTCCGGGCCGGAGACGCCCGCCTCATCAAACGTGGCCATCTCGGTGAGAATGCGAACGGCGCTCTCCACCAAGCCCATCCCCAACGCCGCGCCGGTCCCTTCCCCCAGTCGCATGTTCAAATCCAAGAGCGGATCGAGTCCCAGCTTCGCCAACGCGATGCGATGGCCCGACTCCGCCGAACGATGGGCGGCGACAAGATAATCTTTGACCTCCGGCGCAATGTCCACAGCAATCAAGGCCGCGGCGGTCGAAATAAAACCATCGACGACGACCGGAATGCGATGCGCCGCCGCTCCGAGGAGAAGGCCGACGAGTCCGGCAATTTCATATCCGCCGACCTTGGCGAGAATATCGATCGGATCGTCCGGATTCGGCCGATTGATCCGAAGCGCCTCCCGGATGACGGCCCGCTTCACCCGGAGCGTCGGTTCGTCGATCCCCGTTCCCCTCCCGGTCACCGCCTCCACCGGCGAGCCGGTCAGGAGCGCCGTGATGGCGCTGCTCGGGGTCGTATTCCCGATCCCCATCTCTCCGGTCCCCAACAGATTCGTGCCGCGCTGGGCCTCCTCTTCGGCCAGGTCGCATCCGACGGCGATCGCCAAGAGCGCTTTCCGCCGCGACATGGCCGGGCCCCGTCCGATGTTACCGGTTCCCCGACCCATCTTTCGGTCGAGCAGCCCCGGCAACGTCTCGAAGTCGTGGTCGACGCCGATGTCGATGACCCGCACATCGATCCCAACCTGCGCGGCGAGGACGTTGATCGCGGCCCCGCCGTGAAGAAAGTTTCGGACCATCTCGGCGGTGACCGCCTTCGGATAGGCGCTGACCTTTTCCTCCACCACCCCATGATCGCCGGCGAAGACCAAGACCGCCTTCTCCAGAGGAGGAGAAGGAACTTTTCCGGTGATCCCGACATACCAGGCGGCCAGCTCCTCCAGCCGGCCGAGGCTGCCGGGCGGTTTCGTCAGGCGGCTGAGACGCTTCTGAGCAAGCAAGCGCCCCGACGCCTCCACCGGCTTAATCCGGTCGATGACCGATTGCAGTTTTTTCATCACGCTTCCTTTTAATCGGGACGGCGATTCCCGCCATCATCCAGTAGACCTCATCGGCCTCCGCGGCCCACCGCTGGTGGAGAAGACCGGAGAGATCCCGAAACCGCCGGGAGAGGGAATGATCGGTGGGGATAATCCCCAATCCGACCTCGTTCGAAACGGCAATGACAGAAAGCTTAGCCGATCGGGCCGCCTTGACCAACCGGTCGATCTCGCCGAGGGCCTTCTCCTCATCCTCTCCGACGACCGTCAGAAGGTTGGAAAGCCAGAGGGTGAGGCAGTCGATCACCGCGACCTCCGCTTTTCCTTCCACCGATCGAAGCAGATCGGCAAGATGCAGCGGCTCCTCCCGTGTCTTCCAGCCTTCGGGCCGCTCGCGCCGGTGCCGCTCGATCCGCCGCGCCATCTCCTCATCGGACGGCCGCGCCGTGGCGATGAAGATTCTCTCCCAACCGAGCGCCGCCCCCCGCTCCAGCGCAAACCGGCTCTTGCCGGAGCGGGCGCCGCCGAGAATGAGGATGAGATCATTCACCGTGAGGCTCCCGGCATCGGCGGCAAGAGGAACCGCTTCGATCGAGCGATCACGCCGGCGAGAAGGTGAAAGCCGACGACAACCGCAACATAGAAAACGGACGAGCCACATAGGGCGGATAATATTGCGCCACCCCCGCGGCATACTGGCCGAAGCCCATCTCCCCGAAATATCCGGAGAGGAGATAGAAGCTGACATTGGAGATCAAGAACGCCAGGCTGGCGCTGAAAAACAGCGCCAGGGCCAACGGGAGAAGCGTCCGCCAAATGGGGCGATACCGCCGCGCATACCCGCGGCCCGCCCACCAGAGGGTCGCATACGTCGGAATAAGAAAAAGATAGGCCGGCGTGAAGCACCAATCGCTCTGGCCCCCCATGAACGCCGCATAATCGATCAGCGCGGCCTCTGCGAAAAATAGAGGGAAGAACATCGATCGAAGATAGAACCCGGAGAGAAAGAAAACCGCCAGCGACGCGTCGTGGAGTCCCACCGCCGATCCGACCGGGCGAAAACGGGTCGCCGCCATCAGGGCTGCAAGCAAGAGGGAAATCATCAGAGCGGGCTTTTTATTTTCCAACAAATTCATGATTTCCCCCTCAAAAGGTCACCTTCACGCCGCCATAGCCGGAGAACCCCGCCGTCGCATAACCGGTGACCTCTTCATACTCGCGGTCGAAGAGGTTTTCTACCCGGGCGAAGAGCGCGACCTTCGGGTGAAGGGCGTAGGTCCCGGCGAGGTCGACCACCGTATAGTCGCCCAGCTCACCCCCGCCGAAATCGATTCGCTTCCCGGCGTATCGGGCTTGCACGACCAGGAGAAGGGGATGGATGGGGCGAATGGAAAGGCTTCCACTCGCCTGATGACGAGGTCGCCGAAGCAGCTCGTCCCCCGTCTCCTCATCTTCGGTATTCGTGAGGGTGTAATTTGCCGAAAGGTTGATCCTCTCAGTCGGTCTTGCCGAAATCTCGAATTCCCATCCGTTCATCTTGGCCTGCGCAAGGTTGATCGGGATACTTTGGACAAAGTCAAAAACAATCAACTGATCGATCCGGCTCTGAAAATAGGTCGCTCCGATCCGGACCCGCTCCTTCCAAAGGGACTGCTCGACGCCGGCCTCGAAGCTTTTGCTCTCCTCCGGCTCAAGATTGGGATTGCTGAAGCCGGGAAAGAAAAGGTCGACGAGCGTCGGACCGTGAAAACCGGTGCCGTAGGCTGCGCGGACTTTGGTCGCCGTCGACTCCACCCAATAGGCGCTCTCAACCTTGTAGGTCGTCTCGCTTCCAAACCGGTCGTTGTCGTCGTACCGAACGCCAAAGTTCAGAATCACGGGAGAAAGGCGAAGCTGGTTGAAGGCGTAGACGGCCTGATTGGTCAGCGTCTCATCATTAATGCCTCCGCGGCTTTCCCCTCTTTGGAATTCGTACTCGTAGCCGAGCGTCAGCAGCGCGCTGCGGCCAAGGTCGATATGATGTCTCCAGTCGACTCGCCTCCCCTGCGCATCGAACTCATAGTTGTTGAACGACCCGGGAGCGGGGTCTCTCCCCTCCAGCTCTTCAAAGTTGAAAGAGACCTTCAGCTCCTGCCGCCATTCCTCCAGGAGGGTCGATAAAAGCGCCAGGGAGGTCGCCCCGTTCTGTTCGGCTTGGACAAAATTTCGAACGTCGGTCGGGGGACTGTCCAGATCGCTTTCCGAATCGGTATAACGGCCCGTCCACTCCAGGCGTGTCTGTGACGTCAGGTTGATCCCAAGGCGCGAGGAGAGCGTTGTATTTTCATACCCATCATCCTCCCGGCCGCCGGCCGCTCTCGAAAACCCACGACGGTCGATTCGACCCGCCGAGAGAGAATAATCGAACTGCTCCGTCGATCCGCTCACCCCGGCGGTCTCCCGAAAGGTCCGATACGCCCCGGCCTCAAACGAAAGAGATCCGGCCGGAGGGCCCTCCCCCTTCTTTGTGAAAATCTGGATCACCCCGCCGATGGCGTCCGATCCATACAAGGTGCTCTGGGGGCCGCGGATCACTTCGATCCGCTCGATGTTGTCGACGGTCAGGTTCGCAAAGTCGAAGAAACCGGAGAAGGGACTGTTGACCTGGACGCCGTCGATCAAGACGAGGGTATGATCCGGGTTCGCCCCGCGGAGGAAAACCGACGTCGTTCCGCCGAGCCCTCCGCTTCGGACAACCGTCAGGCCCGGCACTTCACGGAGCGCCTCCGCGACGGCGGTCAGATGCTTTTCCTCGATGGTCTTCTGGTCGATCACGGTGACGGAAGCGGCGGTCTCCTTCAAGGGAACCTCCGTTTGGGTCGCCGTGACGACGACCGGCGGGAAAGTGGGGATCTCATCCGGGGATGTTTCTTCCGCGCCGGAGACGCGGGCGCCGACGGCAATCAAAACAAGAAATGAGCAAAACGCAACACGCCATTGGAACGGGGTCATCTTCCTCTCCCTTCGAAAGGTTTCAATGTGATCCTGAAGGGCCCGGTCTCCTGGCTTAGGGCGACCCTACTCCCACGCCTTCCCGGAGAACTTTTTTATTCTCCAGTGGCCGTTGTGGTTTCGTTCCCATTTACAGTTGCGGGGCAGCAGCGGTTTTGCACCGCTTTCCCGATCAACCCTTCAGGTTATGAAGAAGCGATCAGCTGTCAGCCGTCAGCGATCAGCTTGAAGCATTTCTCTTAAGCCTTAAGCTGAAAGCTGAGCGCTGACGCCTTGTTCTATCAAAAAAAATCCCCGCCTTTCGAATGGAAAGGAGGGGATAGAATGAGTCCGCCCCCCGTCTTGACCATCGAAGACAGGCAGTGCTTTCCGATTCAGGCAGGTCTTCTGGCTCTGGGACGATCTTACTCCCGACCCCTTCCCATCCTTACGGAGAGTGGTTCTGGCCGGTTTCGCGTCCCATGACAGCGGCGGGTCCGCTCCCGATTTGCACGGGATTCCCTTTTCAACCCCGACATGACGTCGGGATCACCTGAACGGGTTCTTGATTGAACGTGTCATCTATACCAGGCGGGCGGCACGAAATCAACTAAAAAATAAATCGCCAAGGTAGAGTAGGCTGTTTTATCCGGAGCTTAATCTAGAACGGAGAGGACAAATCGTTGGTTGATGTAGACGACGAATTCCGGTTGGATGAGGGGGAAAAACTGGACAGACTGATTAAAGTAGTCTTTCACACGGCAAAAACCTTCGGGAAGGTTGACGAAGATATCGCCGTGAACCTCTTTGTTACTGAGCATTTTCAAACAGACGGTGTATTTTTTCCCCAAGGTCATGAGATCGTCCTTTTCCAACGATGTCTTGACCTTGGCCAAAACGATATGGGATCGATTCAGCAGGAGGGTTCCGCTCTTCGTTCTCAGCGGGATGAATCTCGTTTCCTCATTGTTCAGGAGATCTCCGACTTTTTGATGCCCCGCGTGATGCGCCTCATAGAGGCGAAGAAAGACCTCGCCGTCGATCTCGCTCCCGTCGGAGAGTTGGAACAGCGTCGGCTGGACCTCTTTTTCGATTTTCCGTTCATCCATGCGATGCCGATCCTTGCGCCGGCAATGGGAAGAGGGTCTTATTCGTCGCAAATTTATGCGCCTCTTCGACCGACACTTTTTTCGAGGCGACCAGCGTTTGGAGGGCCTGATCCATGAGCTGCATCCCTTCGCCTTTTCCGGTTTGAATGACCGAAGGAATCTGGAACGTCTTGGCCTCCCGGATCAGGTTGGAGGTGGCCGTGTTCACCAGCAAAATTTCCAACGCGGCGGCCCGTTTGCTGTCGACCGTCTTCACCAGGTTCTGTGCAATGACCCCTTTCAGCGATTCCGCCAGCATCGCGCGGATCTGCTCCTGCTGGTTGGTCGGAAACACATTGATGATCCGGTCGACCGTCTTGGCCGCGCTGCTCGTATGCAGCGTTCCGAACACGAGATGGCCGGTCTCCGCCGCCGTAATGGCGAGCTCAATCGTCTCCAAATCGCGCATCTCTCCCACCAAAATAATGTCGGGATCTTCCCGAAGGGCCGCTTTCAACGCGGCGGCAAAAGATTGGGTATGACGCCCGACCTCCCGTTGGTTGATGAGACACCCCTGGCTGGTATGGACAAACTCGATGGGGTCTTCCACGGTGAGGATATGCTCTTTTTTGGTCCGGTTGATGTAGTCGATAATCGCCGCGAGGGTCGTCGATTTTCCGCTTCCGGTCGCGCCGGTCACCAGAACCAGTCCCTTTTTAAATTGAGCGAATTTTAAAACAGTGGCGGGGAGCCCCAACTGCTCGACCGTTAAAATTTGGGCGGGAATCATCCGGAAGACGGCGCTGATCCCGAGCCGGCCGAAGAAAATATTGGCTCGGAAACGGGCCTGCAAAGCCGGAACATCGTAGGCAAAATCGATGTCATGGGTGGCTTCGAATTTCTGTCTCTGGGCGTCGCTCATGATCTCATAGAGGAGCGTCTGGTTCTCTGCATCGGTCAGTTTCTGCGCTGTGACCGGAACCAGATCTCCCGCTGCCCGCATCATCGGCGGATTCTCCGGCGAGAGATGAAGATCGGACCCCTTCTTCTCCCTTAAAACCTTGAAGAGCTGATCGATTTGAGGCATCTTGACTCCAAAAGATTGCGAACTGGAGTCAAGCTTAGCATAAGAAACAAAATCCGCAAGACGGGGGAGGGCCATGGATGGATTGGACCTAGGGAATGGCGCCTCAAAGGAATTCGGAACTCATTCCAAAAATGAAGTAGGGGCGAGCTGGCGACTCGCCCCTACTTTGTCGAAGGATACGGGAGGAGGAACAAGGGGGGGAGTTCCCCTCCGGCGTATAGGCGGGTTTCAAACACGCCCTACTTTCCCTCGATGAGCATCAGATCAGGATCTTCCAAATGTTGAATGACCGTGTTCATGAACCGGGCTCCCTCGGCGCCGTAGATCACGCGGTGGTCGAAGGTGAGGGAAAGCGGCAGGATCTTCCGGATGGCCATCTCTCCCGACCGGGCGACGACCTTGTCTTCGATCTTGCCGAGGCCGAGGATGCCGACCTCCGGATAGTTGATGATCGGCGTCCCATAAATGCCGCCGATCACCCCATAATTGGTGAGGGTAAAGGTCCCTCCCTTCAGATCGGCGAGATCGATCGTACGGGCAAAGGCCTTCTCGGTCAACATCGAGATCTCTTTTGCCAGGTCCAGAATACTTTTATCGTCTGCTTGTTTGATCACGAAGACCATCAGTCCTTCCGGCGTGTCGACCGCGATCCCGATGTTGTAGTACTTCTTCAGGATAATCTCGTCCTTCTCTTCGTCCAGTGTGGCGTTCAAGAAGGGGTACGCCCTCAATCCCGCCACCACGGCTTTGACGATGAACGGAAGGTAGGTCAATTTAAAGCCGCGCTCCTCGGCCAGGCCTTTTTTCTTCGACCGGACCCGCTCCAGCGCGGTCACATCGGCATCATCGGTGAAGGTGACCGCTGCGACTTTCTGGGAGGATTCGGTCACCCGTCGCGCCGCGCTTCGCCGGACCCCTCGGAACGGAACCCGCTCCACCGGACCGAGGGAATTCGCCTCCGCCGGATGCGGGGCCGTCGCCGCTCCTTTTCGACCCTGAGCCGCGCGCTCGACATCCTCCCGCGTCAGACGACCTCCCGGGCCGGTCCCCTGTACCTTTGAGAGGTCGACCCCCAGCTCTTTAGAGCGCGCCCGAACGGAGGGGATCGCCCGGATCTTGAACTCCTCTTCGGCCTCGACTAATTTTCCGACCACGGAGCCGGCATCTTTTCGGGCCGTCTCGGCCGGTTTCTTCTCGGTCGTCGCCGTCTTTGCGGTCGCTTCCTCGGTCTCGACCGCCACCAGGACCGACCCGACGTGAATCATCTCCCCCGGCTTGCCATGCAGCGCCACGATCTTCCCGGTATAGGGCG
>JAHFEM010000045.1 GCA_023248505.1 Nitrospirota bacterium | reverse complement strand
TGAGAGACATCGTAGAGGAGCGAAAGCGGCGCCGCAGGGAAAAGTTGGGAGAAAACCTGTCTGACGAGGTAGGTGAGAACCTGACGATTGGCGAGGGCGCAGTTGATTGCCGCACGCATGGCGCCGAGATAGTCTTGGCCGACGTCTGATTGAATCGGCGCACAGGCAAGCTCCCGATCGGGAAGTTCAATCCCATGCCGGGCCGCGGTGACCGCCATCGTTCTCAAGAACTCGGTCCCGATCTGATGCCCCAGTCCGCGCGAGCCGCAATGGATGCTGATCACAATGTCTCCCTGGCGTAGGCCGAATACGGTGGCGATCACCGGGTCGAAGATGGCCACCACCTGCTGGATCTCTAGATAGTGGTTTCCGGAGCCGAGGGTTCCGACTTCGTCCTGCTGGCGCTTCTTGGCCTGCTCGGAGACCTGATCGGGCCTCGCCCCCTTCATGCATCCTTTCTCCTCGATCCGTTCGAGATCTTGAAGGGTGCCGTACCCCTGCTCCACCGCCCATCGGGCGCCGCCGGCAAGCATCTCATCCATCTCTTTCATGCTCAGATGGAGGCGGCCGTGGCTCCCCACCCCCGCCGGGATTTTGTGAAAGAGCCGATCGGCCAACAGTTCCTTGACCGGCTCGATCTCTTTCAAGGTCAGGCCGGTCTCAAGACAGCGGACACCACAGGAAATGTCGAACCCCACTCCTCCCGCGGAGATCACCCCTCCTTCATCGGGGTCGAAGGCGGCGACCCCGCCGATGGGAAAGCCGTAGCCCCAATGGGCATCGGGCATGGTGTAAGAAGCCTTGACGATCCCCGGCAACGTCGCGACGTTGGTGACCTGCTCATAGACCTTCGTGTCCATCTCCCGGACCAGCGCCTCGCTGGCATAAATAATTCCGGGAACACGCATCTTCCCGAACGGTGGAATCTCCCACTCCCATTCCGATTCCCGCTTGAGTTGCGTCAGATCCATCGCTTCCCCCTTTAACTCCCAAACTCAGACATCGACCACACACTTGGCGATCCAAACACCCTCCTGATCCTGCCGAACCCGAAGTGCTGTGTAGGTGGCCCCTTTGACCTCCACCCCCGGTTGGTGGCGGGCCACATCGATCTTCTCTCCCCAGGCCTTCCCATGCAGGCGGGAACCGTCCAGCGTCACCTTGAATTGCCCGAAGAGCATCTTTCGCGTGGCCATTTCATAGATCAGCGCATTGAGCCAATCGACCAGACAGAGTTCATCATCGGGGGCTTCGCAGGAAATTTCCACCGATTCTTCCGATTTCACCGATGTTGGATCGGTGACGATTGCGGTCAATGCAACGGCCGCCTGTTCAAAGGCTTCCTCTTTCGTTGCGCCCACCCCTCGCACTCCCATATCGGCTTCGTGGGGAAAGTGCTCCCAATGTGCCTCAATCATACATTGCTCGCGCTCGTTCGCTTCTTATCGACAAGAGAGGTCGGTTCGATCGTCGACCCACTCTGAACAAATGGGATTAACGATGACATCGCGGGAGAGCGATATTTAATTCATGATGCAGCAGTTGAAAGGCATCAGACAATCCCCCAAACGAGGTATTGCGGCGATCGTTCCATTTCTTCGATGATAACTTTTAGGATCAGGGATCAATCACCATGTAGAGTCGGACCGAGTTTAGGACGGATGATTTTGTAGAGGGTGGACACCATGACTAATCAGCGCTGGAAGGTGGCAGAGAAAGATCTCGTTCATCGTTTTGATCCCCAAGAAATTCCTTTCGAAACGACGGACGAGCTCCCCGATGAGGAGATCGTCATCGGACAGAAGCGGGCCGTCCGGGCGATCGATTTTGGTCTATCCATGCAGGACTGGGGTTACAATATCTACGTTTCCGGCGCCCCGGGAACAGGGAAAAATACAATCATCAAGTCGATGATCGTCCGCGCGGCCCAGACGCAGCCGACCCCGGATGATTGGTGCTTCGTCAACAATTTCCGTGATTCGAATCGGCCGAAGGCGCTCAACCTCCCCGCCGGTCGCGGGCGCGCGTTGCAGAAGGACATCGACCAGTTGATCACCTTTCTTAGGGAAGAGTTACCGAAGGCTTTTCAAAGTAAAGAGTATGTCGATCAGCAACGGCTGTTGGAAGAAGGTTTTGCGATGGCACGGGATCACCTTTCCGACGCATTGAAGAAGCGGGCCCAAGAGGAGGGGTTTGCAATCGATCTCTCCGGGTTCGGAATCAGGATCGTCCCGGTCCTCAAAGGAAAAGCGCTGGAGCCGGAGGAAATTGAAAGATTAGACCTCAAAGACCGTGAAGAGATCGAGCGAAAAGGGAAAGAAATCCACGAAGCGTTCCACCATTTTATCCGACAAGCCCGTGCGATACGGGAGGATGTGAACCGGAAGATCGATGCACTGAATCACCAGGTCGCGCGGTACACCTCCGAGCAAACCTTCGAGATCCTTCGGCAGAAATACAAGGATCATCCCAAGGTGATGGAGCAGATCGCCTCCGTCCAGCAAGATATTCTGGAGAACTTCAGCGATTTTCTCCCCCAGCCCGAGGCTCCCGTTCCGTTCCCCGGCATCGAGTCTGCGCCCGCCCACAGATCGATGGCCCGTTATGCCGTCAATGTGGTGATCGACCACAGCGGCACCCAAGGAGCCCCCGTCATTGAGGAGACCAATCCAACCTACAACAATCTGATCGGCCGGACCGAGAAGAAAGGCCGCTTCGGAACCCTCTACACCGATTTCACCCTGATCAAAGCCGGCTCGCTCCTTCGAGCCAATGGCGGTTATCTGCTGTTGAATGTCATTGATCTGCTAAGAAATCCTTTCTCCTGGGAGGCGATCAAACGGGCGATCAAGAATCAGGAGGTCAAGATCGAAGATCTCGGAGACCTCTATGGTTTTATCGCCACCACGGTGCTCAAGTCGGAGCCGATCCCGATCCATCTCCGTGTGGTCCTGGTGGGAAGCCCGCTGATCTATCACCTTCTCCACACGTTTGATGAAGACTTCGCAAAGATCTTCAAGGTCAAGGTCGATTTTGATGTGGAACAGGATGCTACCGACGGGGCCCCCCTCCAATACGGCCGCTTTATCGCACAGCTCTGCCGGAAGGAAGGGCTGCTCCACTTCGACCGAACCGGTGTCGCCGCCCTTCTGGAGCAGGCCTCCCGACAGGTGAGCCATCAGAAGAAGCTCTCCCTCCGATTCAGCGAGATCGCCGATCTGATCCGGGAGGCAAGCCACTGGGGGCGCCGAGAAGGAAAGACGCTTGTCGGGCGAAGCGATCTCCTCAAGGCGGTGGAAGAGAAAGCCTACCGCTCCAATCTCTTGGAAGAGAAGATCCGTGAGTGGATCGCGGAGGGGACCCTGATGGTCGACGTCGCCGGATCGGCGGCCGGCCAGGTCAACGGCCTCTCGGTGATCGATTTAGGGGATTTCTCCTTCGGCCGCCCCTCGAAAATCACCGCTCGGGTGTTCATCGGACAATCGGGGATCGTCAACATCGAGCGGGAGGCGAAGCTGAGCGGGAAGAGCCACGACAAGGGGGTGTTGATCCTCTCCGGCTACCTCGGCGGACGCTACGGCCGGGAAAACCCGATCTCGGTTTCGGCCACCCTCTGTTTTGAACAGAGCTATGCCGCGGTCGAGGGGGACAGCGCCTCCGCCGCAGAGTTGGCCGCCCTTCTTTCGGCGTTGACCGGGATCCCGCTCCGGCAAGGGATCGCCCTCACCGGTTCCGTCAACCAGCGCGGCGAGCTCCAGGCGATCGGCGGGGCGAATGAGAAGATTGAAGGCTTCTACGATACCTGCAAGGTCTTAGGACTGACAGGAATGCAGGGGGTGGTCATCCCGCGTCAAAATGTAAAACACCTGATGCTCAAAGAAGAGGTGGTCGAGGCGGCGGCGAACGGCCGGTTCCATATCTATGCCGTCTCAAACATCGATGAGGCGATTGAGATTCTGACCGGCCAGCCGGCCGGCGCCCTGCAGCCGGACGGGACCTATCCGGAGGGGACGGTGAATGCGGCGGTGATGAGACGCTTGAGCGAGATTGGAGAGAAAATGCGTGCCGCCGCTGAAGAAGGGGGAGAGACCGGTCTTCTCCCCTCTCCCTCTCTGTCGAGAAAGAGGAGAGGAGGCAATGACCGATAAAGAGCGCATCCTCAAAGCGGTCCGTGCCGCCTTCGAGCGCGAGCGGAGGATCAATTTACATCGCTATCCGATCAAAATGGACTATAATGAAGGAACACTGACGCTGGAAGGAGAAGTAGAAAATATCGCGGCGAAGAAGCTCGCGATGGAGCTGGCGGTCGCCGTCCCCGGCGTTGACGGGATTGTCGATCGGCTTCATGTGGAACCCGCCGAGCGAAGGACCGACGGGGCCATTCTCGATGCCGTTCGAGACGCCCTGCTTCAGGAGTCGGCCCTGGAGAGCTGCACCATTCAGATTAAATCGAAGGGAAAGGTAGAGACGGTGAGGGAATCGCGTTATCAGCCGCACGGCGTCATTCAGGTTTCGGTCACCGACGGCGTGGTGCTGTTGGATGATCACGTGACCAACCTGGCCCAGAAGCGCCTGGCGGGGGTGCTCGTCTGGTGGGTGCCGGGAAGCCGCGATGTGATCAACGGGATGGAAGTGGTTCCTCCCGAAGAGGATAATGACGACGAGGTCACCGATGCGGTCCGAATGGTTCTGGAGAAAGATCCCTTCCTCAACGCGGACCAGATCCGGGTCCGCACGCGGGACGACGTGGTCACTCTCGATGGGCTGGTGCGGACGGAGACGCAGAAACAGATGGCCGAAAACGACGCCTGGTATGTCTTTGGCGTGGACCGGGTGGTCAACCATCTCCAGGTACGGCCCTAGCCGTGCCGAACCGGGCTACGGCTCGAATTATTTTTCGATAGATTCCCGCGCGGTTCGACCACCCCTCCAATCCAAAGTCCCCTTCCGGGAGATTCTCCGTGCGACCGATCACAAAAGCGCCCCCGGGAACCAGCCGATCGAGGATCGCTCTGAGAAGTTTCCGCTGCTGCGTCTCATCGAAATAGGTGAAGAGAAGATTCCGGCAGAGGATCAGATGGAACGGCCCTTCCGGAATCCCCTCCCGGATGTCCTGCAGCAGGAAGGTCACCGGCGCCCGATAAGCCGGCTTGATGCAACATTCCTCACCGGAAGGGCCAACCGCCTCTTTTCGCCACGCTTCTGGAAGTTCCTTGAGGCTGCTCGACGGGTAGCAGCCGCGCTCGGCCCGCGCGATCATCTCCGGATCCGCATCGGTCGCCAGAATCCGAATCGCCAGCATGGGAAATTGAGAGGCCAGCGAATGTCTCCAGAGAATCGCCAGGGTGTACGGCTCTTCCCCCGAAGCAGACCCCAGGCTCCAGCACCACATGGTTGCTTCACCCCCGGCGATCGCCGTCTCGGACAATCGGGAGAGGACCGCCTGCTCCAGGAACTGGAAGACGTCCCTGTCTCGGTAGAATCGGGAGATCGGAATCCGGCAAAAGGCATCGAGTACCGTCCATTCGTCCGGATGGCTTTCGAGATGATCGCGATACGCATCGGTGTCGGGGAGGCTCAGCTCCTTCAGGCGATGGTCGATCCGCTTGCAGACGATCCGCCGGACCTTCCGAAAGCCGGCCCACCGCAGATGCAGCCGCGGCAGGTTCTCCTGTAGAAACCGGACGCATTCGGCATCGCTCGTCATCGTCCGACACGAGGACCGGCTATTCCTACGGCCCGGCCTTTCCGAATTTTACATGAACTTGTCCGGCCAGCTCATGAAGCTTCTCATGAATCGATTCGTTATTGAGCTGATGGATCTCCGATTGGGCGAGCGAAAAATCGGTCAGCGCATTCAGCCATTCTTGAAGGCTCTCCAGTGACAAAGGCTTGTTTCGCGCTTGGTCGATCCGCCAGGTTGCCTCTTCGAGCCGCGCGGCCGCCTTTTCTAACTGTTTGGGAAGGGCCATTCTCTCCTCCATTGTAAGATGTAAGAACGAAAATGAAGCGGTCAGCCGTCAGCATTCAGCTCAATCTTCTAAATCTCTAGCTGAAGGCTGACTGCTAATCGCTGACAGCTTGTCCTACGTTCGATACAATCATGATCCAGGCCGGACTGTCCAGCCCCCCTTTGGGGTATTGATTCAACTCGGTAAGACATCCTAAAGTGAAGAAGGATGAAAAAAGGTAATCCCTAACAGACCGAGATAGAAGAGATGGAGATTTCAGTGAAATGCTACGCAGACTACCTGGGAGAGGAAAGGCCGACTGTTTTCTTTATGGGGGTTCATCGGATTGAGGTGATAGAGGTGCTCGACCGTTGGCTTGCGCCGGATCATCGCTACTTCAAAGTCGAGGGTGATGACGGCGGGTTTTATATTCTCCGGCATGATGTCGTATCGGACAAGTGGGAGTTAACGTCGTTCAAGCAGCAAGGGAGAGCAGCATGAAAAAAAGACGGTCCACTCAACGGCAGGAGACATTGCAGCAGATACTCCATCGAATGCGTGAAGGGGTTGTCGCAGATATCGAAAAGCAGCTCGGGCAGGAGTTCGACCCCCGTAAGATCGATGTTACGATGGATACGGGAGACTGGGCGTCATTTGAACAGAGTGAAGGGATGGACTATCGGATCCTGGAGATGCGATACAAGACCTACAAGGAGATCGCCGACGCCTTTCGCAGGCTGGAAGCCGGGACCTACGGCGTCTGCGAGCGTTGCGGCGAGGAAATCCCTGTCGAGCGCCTGCAGGTGGAACCGTTCGCGCGCTACTGTGTCTCCTGTCTTAGTCAGATCGAAGCGCTCGAAGCGGCGGAGAAGGAAGGCAGTCGATCTCTCACGCTCTGAAGAGTCATCTGGACAAGCGCATTCGCTCTCCGGATAGATGCCCATACCAGAGAGGCCAAGCGGCTTGATCAGGATCAATTCGGAAAAAGTGGATGATCCCAAAAAAAACAAATACGATATGCAGAAATCCTCCGTTTTCGACTGTAATTTTCCTTTCCGATTTGAGATACGGCCGATTTAAATCCTCCGTTTGGGGGATTGTTTTCCCCTCAAGCTTGCTCCAAAATAAAACCGTATCGAACCTCCTTTCTCTCTGAACGTTTCCTGCTCAAATAAGTGGAGAATGCTGTGACCTGGGAAACGATCCAAAAGACACAATTCAAAGGGGGAATTCTCCCGAACCTGACTGACGACAAGACGGCACGGGCGAGCTTCACCTGGGAAGCCGCCCGGCGCGAGTTGGAGGGTCTTCCCGATGGGAAGGGATTGAACATCGCCCACGAGGCGGTCGACCGCCATGCGGCCGGTCCGCGGCGGAATCAGGTCGCTCTTCGATGGCTTGGAAAGAACGGCGCAGTCCGCGCGTTTACCTATGCTGATCTTCGCGCACTCTCCAACCGCTTCGCCAATGTCCTCCGGCAACTTGGCATCGGGAAGGGCGACCGGGTCTATCTCTTAGCCGGTCGGATTCCTGAGCTTTACATTGCCGCCCTCGGAACGCTAAAAAACCGCTCCGTCTTTTGTCCCCTCTTCTCCGCCTTCGGCCCCGAGCCGATCCGGGGCGGATGGCGATCGGCGGGGCGAAGCTCCTCGTCACCACCGAATCGCTTCATCGACGGAAAATCTCCGCGATCCGCGACTCTCTTCCACAACTTGAACATATTCTTCTCGTCAGTGAGGAGGGAGGAGCGGCCGATCATCCCGATACACATGATTTTCACCGACTCATTCGAGAGGCGAGCGATCATTTCACCATCGGTCCGACCGATCCGGAAGATCCGGCCTTGCTTCACTTCACCAGCGGAACGACCGGAACACCGAAGGGGGCGATCCATGTTCATGAGGCGGTGGTCGCCCACCACATGACCGGGAAGCTGGCGCTCGATCTTCATCCCAATGATCTCTTCTGGTGCACCGCCGACCCCGGTTGGGTTACCGGAACGTCGTATGGGATCATTGCGCCTCTGACCAACGGGGTCACAAGTCTCATCGACGAAGCGGAGTTCGACGCCGAGCGGTGGTACGGCATCCTTCAAGATCAAAAGGTGACGGTCTGGTATACCGCGCCGACGGCGATCCGGATGATGATGAAGACCGGATTGGAGCCGCTTCGCAAATACGACTTCAGTACCCTCCGGTTTCTGGCGAGCGTCGGCGAGCCGCTCAACCCGGAGGTGGTCGTCTGGGGGGAGCGGGCCTTCGGCCTCCCCTTTCATGACAACTGGTGGCAGACCGAAACCGGGGGGATCATGATCGCGAACTTCGCGGCGCTTGAAATCCGCCCCGGCTCAATGGGCCGTCCCCTCCCCGGGATTGAGGCGGCCATTGTTCGAAAAACCGAGGACGGCAGCGTTGAAGTCATCGAAGAGCCCGGAGTCCAGGGAGAGCTGGCGCTTCGGCCCGGCTGGCCGTCGATGTTCCGAGGCTACTGGAACGAGCCGGAGCGTTACCGAAAATGTTTCGTCGGCGGATGGTACCTGACCGGAGATCTCGCCAAGCGGGAGAAAGACGGCACCTTCTGGTTTGTCGGCCGGGCCGATGATGTGATCAAGACCTCGGGACACCTGATCGGACCTTTTGAAGTCGAGAGCATCTTGATGGAGCATCCCGCCGTTGCCGAAGCCGGCGTGATCGGCAAGCCCGACCCGGTGGCGATGGAGGTGGTGAAGGCGTTCGTTTCGTTGAAGGTTGGACATGAACCAACGGAAGCGGTCCGCCGCGAGCTGCTGGCGTTCGCTCGCACCCGATTGGGAGCGGCGGTGGCGCCGAAGGAGATCGACTTTCGACCGTCGCTCCCGAGAACCCGGAGCGGAAAGATCATGCGGCGGCTCCTGAAGGCGCAGGAGCTTGGCCTGCCGATTGGGGACACATCGACATTAGAGGGATCGGAGTCATGACGACCGAACGGGATCACGCGCTGGAGTTGCTGCACC
>JAHFEM010000414.1 GCA_023248505.1 Nitrospirota bacterium | reverse complement strand
GGCCGGGAAAAGTTTCAAAGCGAAACCGGCATTAAGATGTCCGTGATTTGACTTATCACTGAACTCAAACGTTAGATGGAACAAATGCAAAAAAAAACCGCAACCGTCTACTTGGTCGGCGCCGGTCCCGGCGATCCGAAGCTGATCACCCTTCGAGGGAAAGAGCTTTTGGAAAAGGCCGATGTCATCATCTATGACTACCTCGCCAACCCGAAGCTGCTCGAATTCGCGAAAGAGGGGGCGGAGAAAGTCTACGTCGGGAAAAAGGGGGGATCGCGAAGCGCCACGCACCAAGAGCACATTCAGGATCTGATGATCGCGGCGGCGAAGGCCGGGAAGTCCGTCGTTCGGCTGAAAGGGGGCGATCCGTTTATCTTCGGTCGAGGAGGAGAAGAGGCGGAAGCATTGGTGGCGGCCTCCATCCCATTCGAAGTCGTCCCCGGCGTCACCTCCGCCGTGAGCGTGCCGGCCTATGCCGGAATTCCGTTGACCCATCGCGAGATGGCCTCGACCGTCGCCTTCGTTACCGGCCACGAGGACCCCGCCAAGACGGGGACCCTCATCGATTGGTCGAAACTCGCCGGTGGATCCGATACGCTGGTCTTCCTGATGGGGATGGGAAATCTCGACGGGATCGTGTCGGAGCTCGTTCGAAACGGAAAAAATCCGAAAACGCCGATCGCCCTGATCCGATGGGGAACCCACCCCTTTCAGAAGACGCTGGTCGGCCGGCTCGACGACATCGTTGCGAAAGTCGCCGCCGAGGGGATGAAGCCGCCGGTCGTGATGGTGGTCGGCGAGGTCGTCTCTTTGCGCAGCCGGCTCAATTGGTTTGAATCAAAGCCGCTCTTCGGGAAGCGAATCGTGGTGACCCGCGCCAAAGAACAGGCGCCGGAGTTCATGGAGATCCTCTCTTCCTACGGGGCGGAGGCGATTTCGTTTCCGACCCTTCAGATTGCGCCGCCGCCCAGTTGGGCCGAGATGGACTCGGCCATCGAACGGATCGAGGGGTACGATTGGATTATTTTGACCTCGGTCAACGGGGTGCAATCGTTTCGAAAACGGCTCACCGCGCTTCGGAAAGACCTCCGGCTGCTGAAGGGAATTTCGCTCTGCGCCATCGGCCCCCGAACCGCCGCAGAGATTGAAGCATGGGGCCTCCAGGTCGATCTGGTTCCGTCCGAATTTAAAGCGGAAGGGGTGCTCCAAGCGCTGGATGAACTGGGGATCGCCGGAAAGCGCTTCCTCATCCCCCGAGCCATGGAGGCGCGCGAGATCCTGCCGGAGGAGATACAAAAAAAGGGAGGCCGGGTCGATGTCGTTCCGGCGTACCGGTCGGTCCGGCCCGATCATGATCCCGCTGCGATGGAAGGGCTCCTGCGCGGAAAGCGGGTGGACATGATCACCTTTGCAAGCTCTTCGACCCTTCACAATTTCATGGAAATCCTCGGTCCGGAGCGGCGATCCTGGCTGACCGGAAGCGCCGTCGCCTGCATCGGCCCGATCACGGCGGACACGGCGCGAGAATTCGGATTGAAGGTCGATGTCATGCCGAGCGAGTATACCTTTCCGGCCTTGGCGGAATCGATTGTAGACTATTTTGAAAAAAAAGGGTAAATTGGGACAGGAAATTACGAATATGGATTTGGAGCTCTGATGGGATTCCCGACACATCGACCACGGCGGCTTCGGCAGAGCGAAGCGCTCCGCCGGATGGTCCGCGAGACCGACCTCTCGGCCGATCATCTCATTCTCCCTCTCTTCGTCACCCAGGAAAAACGGGGGAAGAGCGAGATCCCTTCGATGCCGGGACAATATCGGCTATCGATTCCCGAGCTCCTCAAAGTGACGACGGAAGCGGCCCGCCTGGGAATTCCGGCGGTGATTCTCTTCGGCATCCCGAAAGAGAAGGATGAACAGGGCTCGGCCGCCTGCGATCCTCGCGGCGCGGTTCCGCAGGCGATTCGGGCGATCAAAGAGAAGACCCCTGATCTCCTCGTCATTACCGATGTCTGCATCGATGAGTACACTTCTCATGGGCATTGCGGCGTGGTGAAGGAGGGAAAGATCCTCAACGATGAAACGTTGGAGCTCCTCTCCAAAATGGCGCTCGCCCACGCAGAGGCCGGGGCCGACCTGATCGCCCCTTCGGATATGATGGATGGGCGCGTCCGGGTTCTCCGGAAGACCCTCGATGAGAACGGACACAGCGAGATCCCGATCCTCTCCTACGCCGCCAAATATGCCTCCTGTTTCTACGCCCCTTTCCGGGATGCGGCCCAATCGGCCCCTCAGTTCGGCGATCGGAAGAGTTATCAGATGGATGCGGCCAACCGGCGGGAAGCGATCCGCGAGGTGGCGCTCGACATCGAAGAAGGGGCCGATATCGTCATGGTGAAGCCGGCGCTTCCCTATCTCGATATCATCCGTGAGGTTAAAGACGCCTTTGACGTTCCGGTGGCCGCCTATCAGGTCAGCGGCGAATTCTCGATGATCAAAGCGGCGGCGCAGAAGGGATGGATCGATGAGACGCGCGCGATGACCGAATCGCTTCTTTCGATTCGGCGGGCCGGGGCGGATATGATCTTAACTTATTTTGCAAAAGAAATGGCTCAACTTTCGCGGGAGAAACAATGAAACTGTTTATCGGAACAGCCAATATTAAACCGATTGAGGCCTATCCGGTCGTTGCAATCGGCAATTTCGACGGACTCCATTTAGGGCACCAGGCCATTCTGGCGGAGACGATGCGAAGGGCTCAAGAAAAGGAGGGGACCTCGGTCATCCTGACCTTTGAGCCGCACCCCGTGAAGGTGCTGCATCCGGAGCGGGAGCTTAAATTGCTGAGCACCTTCCAGATCAAGATGCGGCAGATCGAAGCCACCGGGGTGGATGTAACTTTCAGCGCCGAATTCAATAAAGCTTTCTCTCAACTGAGTCCCTATGATTTCGCGAAGACCTACCTGCATAACAAGATCGGGGCCAAAGAGGTGGTGGTCGGCCGCAACTTTCAGTTCGGCAAAGATCGGGCCGGAAAGGTGGACGATCTGATCCGATTCGGCAAGGAGCTCGGATTCGAGGTGGTGATCC
>JAHFEM010000413.1:2400-3095 GCA_023248505.1 Nitrospirota bacterium | reverse complement strand
GGATCGATTTGAGCTTTTCCGAGAGAGGGATGTTTCGATTCAGATCGTCGAAGGTATCCCCCTGGAAACGGCGCCCTTTCTCAAGGGAGGTCTTTCGGCTTACCGGACCCAATGTCTTTTAATGTCGATTCATGGCTGCGCCACCGAAAGGCAAGACCCTTCGTCCGAATGGAGGAGTGCTTGAATTGCCGAGCCAGACCGCACCATGAGTGGGATCAGCCCCCTTTCACGTGAAGGCGCCGCTGAAACCAGTCGGCCGCCAGACGCGCCACCTCCTCCAGCGCGCCCGGCTCTTCGAACAGAGCGGTTTTCACGTTCGCCTTTTTCAAGGTCTCCAGCGTCTCAATGAGTCCGGGCTCTCCCCAATCCAAAACATGATTGTTGGCCAGAACGGCGCAGTCGATTTTGGCCGCGGCAAGACAGGAAATATTCTCCGGATGCATCCGGTAGTTGATCCCTTTTTTCTCCCACGCCTCACTCGTTGTGACGGCGGTCTCCAAATTAATGATCCGCACATCCGGCGCCCGCCGCTCCAATACCTCGAGGGCTTCTCCCCAGATGTAGGAAAATGCGACCGGTTTCGGAATCGGACCGTTCGCCGTTTCGGCCAGTTCCACATACCCGACGGCCGACTTTATGTACGATTCATAAAGGCGAGGATCGCCGGGATGGGGCAACACTTGATCGATCCCCCT
>JAHFEM010000413.1:0-2390 GCA_023248505.1 Nitrospirota bacterium | reverse complement strand
GGAACGCCCAGATCCTTGATTCATCATCCACCCCATTCTCTCTCAGCAAACGGGATATTTCCCCTGTACCGACTCCTCGTGGAGTGCCGACATCTGCTCCCGTTTGATCCCTTCCGTGCCGATTTATCCTCTTCAGCAATCGGCCCGGAAAGACCAACAGGCTTGGGTTCGCTTGTTCGGCTCCGGTAATTTGTGTTGTTCATCTGATCGAGAATATCGGCATCGTGCGGAGGATTTCAAACGGGCGGTCGGTATCGCGGTGCGTCCCTTGAAATCATTGTCGGCATGTCTTACGCTCATCTCATCCGCTATTCCCGCACGCCGCACTTCCTCAAGAAGAACATCATTGGGCAGGTTCCGGAAAAAGCCGACTGCGCCAGATTTCCTCCCACAAATACCGTGAAGAGAAACCAAAGCGGGCTCACCCAATAACCGAGCGCCACACTGATGAGAACAAAGGCGCCGGCAATCAATCGAATCCACGCGTTTACATCCATCTTTCACCTCCTCATTTCTTTAGCCATGTCCCCGAAGGGCGCGTATCCTCGGCTCGACCGGCTCGGAAAGGGCCGTCGCCTTCTCCTCAGCCGTTCCCTTCCCCCTCCTTCCATAGATCGTGAAGTAGAGGAGCGGAATGACCACGAGGGTAAAGAGGGTCGAAGCAAAAATCCCGAAGATAAACGACCAAGCGAGCCCTGAAAAGATCGGGTCGAGCGTGATCACCCACGATCCGAGCATCGCCGCCCCCGCCGTCAACAAGATCGGCCGAAGGCGCACGGCGCCGGCCCCGACGATGGCGTCGTCCAGCGATTTGCCATTTGATTGGGCCGCCTGGATGAAATCGATCAGAATAATCGAGTTGCGGATCACAATCCCCGCCAGTGCAATCATTCCGATCATCGCCGTGGCGGTAAAGAAGATCGGGTTCTCATACGGGCCGACCGGGCGCGCGAAAAGAAGATTCAATAAATAGAAGCCGGGCATAATGCCGATCATCGTCAACGGGATCGCCGCCATCATCACGAGCGGGATGACCAAGGAGCCGGTCCACGCGACCAGAAGGAGATAGATCGCCGCCAGGGCGGCGAAGAAGGCGATCCCCAGATCGCGAAAGACATCGACCGTGATCTTCCACTCCCCTTCCCCGGTAAACTTCAGCGCATATCCCTGCGACAGCGGCTGGTCTTTGAAGTGGCGCGTCAGGTCGATGATCGCCTCCACCGGACTTCGCCCCGCCATCTCGCCGGTGATGAAATGAACCCGTTTTAAATCTTTGTGATAAATCGTTTTGTCTTCAACGACGGTTCGGACGGAGACCAATTCAGCCAACGGAATGCTTTTCCCCCCTGCGTTTTTCATGAAGATCCCCCGGATGTCCTCGGGCCGGACCCGTCCTTCCCGCGGGAGCCGAACGATGATCGGGAGAGGATTTCGCTCGGCCGGACGGTGAATTATCCCCGCCGGAGCCCCGCCGATCGCCGCCTGCAGGGTTTGGGCAATCTCCTCGACCGAGATTCTATGAAGCGCCGCCTTTTCGGCATCCACATCGAAATGGATCTTCCCCTGGTCGGCCTCGATCCCGTCGTCCACATCGACCACCCCGGCTGTTTTCGTAAAGGCTTGCCGAACCCCCCTCACGACGGAGATCTGCTCCGAAAGGGTCGCATCGGCCGGAACGGTCACCTCGGCAACCACCCCGGCGAGGACCGGAGGGCCGGGCGGCACTTCCACGATTTTGATTCGGGCGTGATAGCCTTGGGCGATCTTCTCCAGGTCGGGACGGAGTCGAAGCGCAATCGCGTGACTCTGCGCCACCCGCCGTATCTTCGGAAGGAGATTGATCCGAAGATCGGCCTGATTCGCTCCCTGCCGCAGATCGTAGTGGCGGACAAACCCGTTGAAGTCGACCGGCGAGGGGGTTCCGACGTAGACCTGAACCTGCTCCACCTCCGAGACGGTCCTCAGATACTCCGTGAACGCGGACGCCGCCCGGTCGGTCTCCTCCAGCGGGCTTCCCTCCGGCAGATCGATCAGCAGCTGCAACTCGTTTTTATTGTCGAACGGAAGCATCTTCATCGGCACCCAGCGCAGTCCGGCCAGGAGGAAGGAGAGGGCGAGCATTGCGATCAGCGCCGCCCAAAAGAGTCGGCGCCATTTTTTCCGATGAAGCAGCGGCATCACGACCCGTCGGTAAAGCCGATAGGTCCGGCTCTCTTCCAGCGGCGGGGGCGCCGCCTCCTTTTTGCCGTACTCCCCCTTGAGAAGGTGGTAGGTGGCCCAGGGGGTGACCGTAAAGGCGACGACGAGCGACATCAGCATGACGACCGTGATGTTGAACGGCATCGGCCGCATGTACGGCCCCATCATCCCGGTGATGAAATACATCGAAA
>JAHFEM010000044.1 GCA_023248505.1 Nitrospirota bacterium | reverse complement strand
CCGGTGGTAGGCCCGGGCAATCAACATGCCGGTCAATTCCCCCTGCGCCCCCGCCACCGGTTGAAGCGAGACCCGCGCCATCCCGGCGATCTCCGCGAGGATCTTTTCGAGACCATACAGCAGCTCCAGCGCGCCTTGGACCGTTTCGATCGGCTGAAGGGGATGAATCTGCGCGAAGCCGGGGAACCGGGCGACATCCTCATTGATCTTCGGGTTGTACTTCATCGTGCAGGAGCCGAGCGGGTAGAAGCCGGTGTCGACGCCGTAGTTCTCGTGCGAGAGACGGGTGTAGTGCCGCATCAACTCGTTTTCACTCACCTCCGGCAACGGAAGGGAGAGCTGACGTTGGTGTTTTTTCGGCAAGAGCTGATCGATCGAAAACCCTTGCAGCCCCTCGGTCGGAAAGGTGGCTCCTCTCCGTCCCGGAACACTCTTTTCGAAAATAAGCTTCTCTGGCACCTATGTTTCCTCCCTCAATAATGAAAATACGTTAGGCATGAGGCGTAAAAGCTTTTTACCTGACCCCTTATGCCTAACGTTATTAATCTTTCAAATCCAGCCCCGTTTTTTCGCCCGCCCGTACGCCAGTCCCAGCGCGACGATGCTTTTTGCGTCTCGGATGGTTTGATCTTCGATCCGGTTCATCGCCTCTTCAAACGGCATCTCGATGACCTGCAGCACTTCGTCTTCCCCGAGTTGTTGGCCGCAGTGGACGAGGCCGGTCCCGAGGTAGAGATGGATCTGCTCGTCGCAGAAGCCGGGCGCGGTGAAGATCGTCGTCAGCTTCTCCAGCGTACCGGCCCGGAAGCCGATCTCCTCTTCGAGCTCCCGCGCCGCGCACGTCTCGGGGGCCTCTCCCTCCGAGCGTTTTCCCGCCGGGATCTCATAAATGTAACCTCCGGCGGCATGACGGTACTGGTAGATCAGGATGACCTTGCCGTCCTCCTTCAACGGAACGACCGCCGCGGCGCCCGGATGCCGGACAATCTCCAGCTCCATCGTCTTTCCGTTCGGCAGAGCGACCGGCTCCAGCAGGAGGTGAACCGTTTTTCCCCGGTAGATTTCCTTCGCCACCATCGGCCCTTCGGTCAAAAGGGAATCAGCGCGGCGCGCGTCGGCGCGTCTCACGATTCCGTGTTCGTCTCTTTCAGCTCGGCCAAATCGATCACGGCCGCCGCCAGCGACCGCGCGACCCGGGTGATAAAGGGGAGATCGAGCGTCTTCAATAAATCGCTTTTCTTGTGGTAATTCGGATTTCTGAAATCGGCGGTGTCGGTCAGCATCACCGCGCGGTAACCGCGATCCCAAAACGGCACGTGGTCCGAGCGGCGCGTGTCGGGAAGGGCCTCTCCCTTGCCGGGAACCAAAAAGCTGACGCAGGGGAGCTCCGGACAGTAGGTCGATACGGCCACTTCGTATGCCTTTTGAATCGGCTCCGCGCCGGCATTGCCGACGAGGCCGATGAAATCCCCTCGATCCGGCAGTTTAATCGGAAGGCCGGGCGGCGCGCTCTGCGATCCGGGCCGCGCATCGGTGTAGCCGACGCATTCGAGAATAATCGCTCCCCACAGCGGGACCTTGTTCCGGCGAACCTGCCGCGCGTAGTGATCGCTTCCCAAGAAGCCCTCCTCCTCCAAGGAGAAGGCGACAAATTGCGGCGTCAACTTGCCGCGCAGCGGCGCGAGAATCCGCGCCGCCTCCAACAATGCCGCGAGACCGCTGGCATTGTCGTCGGCGCCGGGCGATTCCGAAACCGTATCGTAGTGGGCGCCGATCACCAAGATTTTCTTCCCGACTCGGCTGCCGCTTTCGCGTCCGATCAAATTGACGAACCGCTCGTTTCGCTCCCCCTCGATTGCCTCTTCGAGGGGATCGAGGCCGAACGATTTCATCTGCGCCAAGATATAATCGGCCCCCGCCTGCAGCGCCTCCGGCGCCGCGACCGGGTGTTTAATCCCCACCAGCCGTTCAAGGTGCGCTAAAATCCGCTCTTCGGTAATCTGCGCAATCTGCGATGCAACAAGAGCCTGCTGCTCCGCGGAGGCGCGTGCCCTGCTTTCGCTCATATTCTCACGCTTTGAATAATCGGAGTTGTTGCACCAGCCGGTCCGCATCTTCTGCATGGTGCTTCTCGGTGACACAGACCAGGAGATGGTTCTTCAATTCACGGTAATAATCGCCCAGATCGATACCGGCCAGGATTCCGGCGCGGCGCGCCTTTTTGAGGACGCGGGAGGCCGGGGCCGGGAGTTGGACCACAAACTCCTTAAAGAAGGGAGCCGTGAAGGGAACACGAAAGCCGGGAATCGCGGCGATCTTCTCCTGTGCCGCGTGCGATTTGGCGAGGCAGAGCATCGCGACCTCGCGAAGACCTTCCTTCCCGACGGTGGCGAGATAGACCGCCGCGGCGAGCGCATTCAACGCCTGATTGGTGCAGATATTCGAGGTGGCCCGCTCCCGGCGGATATGCTGCTCTCGCGTTTGGAGGGTGAGGCAGAAGCCGGGCCGCCCTTGCCCGTCGGTGGTCGCGCCGACCACCCGCCCCGGCATCTGGCGGATGAACTCGCGCCGGGTGGCGAAGAAGCCGACGTAGGGGCCGCCGTAGCTGATGGCGTTTCCCAACGGTTGTCCCTCGCCGACGGCAATATCGGCATTGAATTCACCCGGGGTCTTCAGAACGCCGAGGGAGATCGGATCGACCGCCATCACCAGGAGCGCTCCGCGTGCATGGGCCCGCTGTTCGATCGCTTCGATCTCCTCCAACTGCCCGAAGAAATTCGGGTGTTGAATCAGAACGGCGGCGGTCTGATCGTCGATCAATTCTCCGAGCCGATCAAGCGAGGTCGTCCCTGCTTCGAACGGGATCTCCTTCAGCTTGGCCGAAGGGAGGCCGGAAAGGTAGGTCTTCACCACCTGACGATAGTGCGGGTGAACCGTCCGGGCGACCACCACCTTGTGCCGTTTGGTGACCCGCATCGCCATCAAAGCCCCTTCCGCCAGCGCCGAAGCGCCGTCATAGACCGAGGCGTTGGAGACCTCCATGCCGGTCAACTGGCAGATCATCGTTTGGTATTCATAAATGGTCTGGAGGAGCCCTTGGCTCATTTCGGCCTGATAGGGGGTGTAAGAGGTGTAGAACTCCGACTTGGAGAGGACGTGTCCCACGGTGCTCGGAACAAAGTGATCATAACTCCCCCCGCCGAGAAAGGAGAGGGCGGTGGCGGTGTCGAGATTTTTTCGGCTGATCTCCAAAAGCGCCCGCCGCAACTCCATCTGCGAGAGGGGAGGGGGAAGATCGAGCGGCCGATTCAGCCGCAGGGGGGCGGGAATCTCTAAGAGTTGATCGAATGAGGAAACGCCGATCGCCTCGAGCATGGCGGTCTCTTCCGCCGCCGTCTTCGGAATGTATTCCATGAAACCTCCGTTCATTTTTCTAAATTATCTTTTCTTCTTGTAGAAAGGCCGTTTTACAATCACCGCCGGGGTTGCTTTTCCCCGAATATCGATTAAGATCTCGCTCCCCTCGTCGCTGAAGCGAGGGTCGACAAATCCCATGCCGATTCCTTTTCGAAGGGAGGGGGAGAAATTGCCTGAGGCGACCTTGCCGATGACCTTTTGATCGGAGTAGATCGTATGGCCCTCCCGGGGAACCCCCCCGGTCAGGAGCTCAAAGCCGATCAGCTTTCGTTCGAGCCCCTTGTCTCGCTGACGAACCAACGGTTCTTTTCCGATAAAATCTTTCTCAAAATCGATGAAGCGCGCGAGATCGGCCTCGATCGGGGTCGTCTCCTCGTTCATATCGTGGCCGTAGAGAGGATAGCCCATCTCAAGGCGCAGGGTGTCCCGCGCTCCCAACCCGGCCGGTTTGATCCGCTCCGGCTTTCCGGCTTCCAGCAGCGCGTTCCAGACCGTCTCGGCGGCCTCCGCCGGAATGACCAGCTCATACCCCTTCTCCCCGGTGTAACCGGTCCGGGCGATCAGCGCCTTGGCGCCGCGCGCCGGGACCAATTCGGTCTCGATGAAATTGCGAAGGGCGATCTCGCTTTTTCCAAAAGGAATGATCTGACCCAACACCTCCCAAGACCTGGGCCCCTGCAGCGCCAGCAGGGCGGTCTCGCCGCTCACATCGTGCAGAACCAGGCCGGCCGGGAGATGACGGGTCATCCACTTGAAATCTTTCTCCAGATTCGCGGCGTTCACGATAATAAAGAACCGGTCGACCCCTCTCTTATAGAGATAGATGTCATCGATTATTCCGCCGGTCTCATTCAAGAGCATCGAATACTGGGCGCTTCCGCGCTGCATCTTGTGCACCGGGCCGGGGGTGAGCCGTTCCAAATAGGCCTCGGCCCCTTTTCCGGAAAGCTCAAATCGTCCCATATGGCTGATATCAAAAAGCCCGACCGCCGTCCGAACCGACTGATGCTCATCGGTCACGCCGGAGTAGGAGAGGGGCATCTGCCATCCGGAGAAAGGGACGATCTTCGCGCCCGACTTCACATGGATCTCATAGAGAGGAGTTTTCTTCATCATCCACCTCGAACGGTTCGATTGTTTTCGGCTCTCTTTAGAGGGACGATCCGGTTCCCAAGTAGGCGGACTGAACCCGCGGGTTCTGCAAGAGCTGAGAAGCCGGATCGGATAAGACGATCCGGCCGGTTTCCATCACGTAGCCGCGGTCGGCCAGCATCAGGGCCGCGTGCGCATTCTGCTCTACCAAGAGAATCGTCTTTCCCTGCCGGCGAATCTCCTTAATCATCTCAAAAATCTTCTCGGCCATCAAGGGGGAAAGGCCGAGAGACGGCTCATCCAGAAGAAGGAGTTTGGGCCGCGACATCAGCGCCCTGCCGATTGCCAGCATCTGCTGCTCCCCCCCGCTGAGGGTTCCTCCTCGCTGAAATCGACGCTCCTTCAAAATCGGAAAAAAGGTGAAGATCTGCTCCAGACCCTCTCGGGTCCTCTTATGATCGGTTTGAAGATAGCCCCCCATCTCCAGGTTCTCCAAAACCGAAAGTCTTGGAAAGATCCGCCTCCCTTCCGGGACGTGGCAGATCCCCTTCTCGACGATCTGATGAGGCGGAAGGCCGAGGATCTCCTCCCCGCAAAAAGCAATGCTTCCGGCGCGGTTGGGGACGATGCCGGAGATCGTCATCAAGGCGGTCGTTTTCCCGGCGCCGTTCGCGCCGATCAGGGCGACCACCTCGCCCGCCTCGACCTCCAGGGAGATCCCCTTCAAGACCGACACCGCGCCGTATGAAGCGCGCAAATCTCTAATTAAGAGCATTCGCAAAATGCGAAGTGCGGAATTCGGAATCCGGAATGAAAAATAAGGAAGAAGGCCTTGCTCCTCGCCTCCTACTCCGCACTCCGCGCTCCGAATTCCGCACTCTTTCCTATCGCTCCGCCGGTTTCCCCAGGTAGGCCTCGATGACCTTGGGATGGCTTTGGATCTCCTCCGCGGTTCCTTCGGCGATCTTCTCGCCGTGATCGAGGACGAAGATCCGGTCGGAAATCTTCATCACCATCTTCATGTTGTGTTCAATCAGAAAAGGGGTCACCCCCTGTTCTCGGATCTGGCCGATCAGGATCATCAGCGCCTCGGTCTCGCGGGGGTTCATCCCGGCGGCCGGCTCGTCCAGAAGGATCAGGCTCGGCTCGGAGGCAAGCGCCCGGGCGATCTCAAGGCGCCGCTGATCGCCATAGCAGAGATGGCGCGCGGGAAGCGCGTGCCGGTCGGCCAGTCCGACAAATTCCAAGAAACGGAGCCCCTCCTCGCGAAGCCGCCGCTCCTTTTCCCGAAAGCCGCGGTTTTGCAAGAGCGCGCCGAAAAAACCGGCGGCGAGCGGGAGCGCGCTTTGCAGATACCGCCCGACCATGACATTTTCCAGAACCGTCATCTCCGAGAAGAGCCGGATATTCTGAAAGGTCCGCGCCAAACCGCGACGGGTAATCTCATGCGGCGGGAGCGAGGCGATCGGTTCTCCCCGAAAGCGAATGAGGCCGGAAGACGGCGGGATTAAGCCGGTGATGCAGTTAAAAAATGTCGTTTTTCCCGCGCCGTTCGGCCCGATGAGGCTGGTGACCTTCCCCGCCTCAATCGAAAGCGCAACCCCTTCGATCGCCTTAAGGCCATCGAAGGTCTTGGTCAGTCCGTCTATTTCCAAAAAAGCATGTTGGGGCATGATCCTTCCTCTTTTGGATAACACATTTGAAAGAGGAAGTCAAAACGCGAGCACCTTACCATAGCGATGGTTGAAGGGTCAAGGAGAACCACCGCAGGGGGATGAAAAAGCTCTCCGATCTCCCCCGTTCGACCTCTTCTTGAAGAGGGACTGGGAGCCGATTCAATCGAACACGATGAAGACAAGAGGCGACAGAGTTGTTTCATTCGCGACAAAAGTGTTCGTCTTGAGCGGCTCTTCCGAAGCCTCCTCGGTTGGGTCGCTCACGGGGACCTCGCTTCCGAAACGCGCGCGCCTGTAAGCGATAAGTCTTTTTCTGTAAGCGCGATGACCTTCTCCTCTTCATGAGGTATGGCAATTGCACCAAACACCGACCATCGGTCGATTACGACGATGTGATCTCCGTGCAGGCAAGGTGCCTCACCCAAGGCGGGTGACGCACCTTTTTTTTGTCCAAGAGGAGACGATCCACCGAGCCAAATCCCATCACAATAGACCATGGAGGAAAAAGACGCAATGAGACGATACCGCCTACGCATCCTCGCTTTATCGGGACTTCTTGGAATCCTTCTTCCCACATTCAGTATGGGTCCTTCCGTGGCCCACGCGGGGGGAACCATCAAAATCGACGACGCGCACTCCTTGAGCCTTGGGGTTGGATTGCGAACCAGCTTCAATATGATCGAGGACGCGGCTCCCGATGGGAAAAGCCGGTCAAAAGATTTTAAACTCGATGATGCCCGCATCTACCTCAGCGGGCAGATGAGCGAACTGGTGACATTTGAATTGAACACCGAAACCCAGCAGACGTCGGACCCGGCCGCCACCGAGAGCATCCGTATCCTCGACGCGGTTCTGAAATTTGGTTTCAATGATTACTTCAATATCTGGATCGGCCGCTTTCTGCCCCCCAGCGACCGCTCGAATTTGAGCGGCCCCTACTATCTGAACTCTTGGAATTTCCCCTTTGTTCAAATGTACCCGGCGATCTTTGCGGGCCGGGATGACGGCGCCGCGGTCTGGGGGATGATCGGCGGGGGGCGGTTCAAGTATCAGGTCGGCGCGTTTCAAGGGGAAGGGGCGATCCCCGGCGGACCGAACCAGAAAGAGGACCTTCTTTATGCCGGCCGGTTGACCCTCAATCTCTGGGACCCGGAAGCGGGCTACTACAACAGCAGCACCTACTACGGTTCCATGAACGTGCTGGCCCTGGGTCTGGTGGCCATGAGCCAGAAGAGCGCCGTCGGAACAGCCGCGACTCCGGGGGACTTTTCCGGATGGAATGCGGACCTGCTCGTGGAGCGGAACCTGGGAAGCGCCGGGGTGCCGACCTTCGAAGCGGCCTACTATCATTACGATAACGACGGTCTTGCCCCGGAAGGGAAAGGATACTTTGCTTTGGTCAGCTATCTTCTCCCGATGAAAATCGGCGTCGGAAAACTCCAGGGACAGCTGCAACCGCTTGTCCGCTACCAGAAATTCGAAAATGAGGGGCCGCTCACGGGGGATCACAACCGGATGGATGTGGCTCTGAGCTATATCATCAACGGACACAATGCCAGGATCACGGCGAATTATTTCAACGACAAGGACAAGACCGTCCCGGCGGCCCCCAGCATCGACGGTTTCCAGCTGGGCCTTCAATTCCAGCTCTAATCGGAGACGAGCAAAAAGATGTTCGGCTTGTTAGAAATGACCCTCAAACAGGAGGGGGAGAGGACGGTGCTCGGAGCGCTTCGGCAAGCGGCGCCGCTTCGGGTGATTCGGCCGTTCTACCCGGAAGGAGCGGGTCCGGCCCATTTCTATCTCCTGAACACCACGGCAGGCATCCTGGAGGGGGATCAAGTCGAGATCTCTCTCCAGCTGGAGAAGGGAACCCACGCCGTCGTCACAACACCGGCGGCGACGCGAGTTCATTCGATGCCGTCGGGAGAAGCCTCTCAGCGAACCACCCTCTCCGTCGGACCCGGGGCGATCCTGGAGTACCTTTCCGAACCGGTTCTCCCTTACGCCGGGGCCGCCTTCCATCAGAAGACCGACATTACGTTGGAAGAAGGGGCCATCCTTTTTTATGTCGATCTTCTCGGTCCGGGGAGACTGGGTCGGGGAGAATCATTTGCGTATCGTTTCTACGAAAACCAACTGAGGATCACAGATGGGGAAGGGGTTCTTGTTCAAGAGCGGTTCCGGCTTTCCCCCTCCGAGCATCCACTCGGAGAAACGGGGGTGATGGAGGGGTTCAGCCATCTCGGCACCCTCTATCTCTTCTGCCAGGAGCCGGTCCTCAAGGCGCTCCTTGAAAAGTTTCAATCGATCGAAAACCCCCATCTCCTTTGGGGGGTGACGCTGCTTTCCCGCCGGGGTCTGGCGGTCCGGGCGCTGGCCCACGATACCCCGACCCTTCAAGATTTTTTTTTAACCTTTGGGGCATTTTTCGAAAGGAGGTCTTGGGGAGATCCCTTCCCCCTATTCGAAGGTACTAGCTGCAATGGAGCGCGGCGGTCCGCAAACGGATCTAGGAACGGCATCGTTGATCACCTGGAGTAATTCAAGATCGGTCATCTATCAAAAGGAGAGAATGATGTTCGGAGAAAAGAAATCAAAAGAGGGAGCGCAGTCAAAAAAAAGGGGCTATCTGAAGCCGACCATCCTCGGTCTTCTGGCCCTCTTGGCCATGGGGGTCCTCGGAACCGTTGCGGTGAGGCAGAGTGCGAATGCGGCGGGCGAGGAGAAAGGTCCGATCAAGGTCGGCATCCTCCACTCATTGAGCGGAACGA
>JAHFEM010000043.1 GCA_023248505.1 Nitrospirota bacterium | reverse complement strand
AGCTCCGGCGGAACCGTCTTCGGCGGCGACCTCACCTTTACTACCGCGCAGAGTAACTTCACCCTCACCGTCACCCAGTCGGGAACGGGGAGCGGAACGGTCACCTCCTCCCCCGCCGGGATCAGCTGCGGGGTGACCTGCTCGGCTTCTTTCGCCGCGGGAACGACGGTGACCCTCACCGCCGCGCCGGCGGCCGGCTCGGTTTTCGCCGGCTGGAGCGGGGATGCCGACTGCGCCGATGGGGTCGTCACGATGAATGTGAATGTGGCCTGCACGGCGGCATTCAATGCGACCGACAGCGGTTTCCGGAGCCCTACCGCGAATGCGGCGGAGACCTCCTCCGCCGGAGACAATAACGGTTATCAGACCACGCCGGCGAATGCCAATGCCTTGGACGGTCTCTTCGCCGTCGATACCGACAGCGGCACGAACACGAGCACCTCTTGCACCGACACCAGAAAGGACAAACACCGCTTCTACAACTATGGCATCAGCCTCCCCGTCGGATCAGCGATCAATGGGGTGGAGGTTCGGCTCGATGCGAAGGCCGACAGCACTTCGGGTTCCCCGAAGATCTGCGTCCAGCTCTCTTGGAACGGAGGAACCAGCTGGACCACGGCGAAGAGCACCCCGACCTTGGGAACCGCGATCGCGACCTTTACGCTCGGAAGCGCCGCGGACAACTGGGGACGGACCTGGAGCGTGAACGACTTCAGCAATGCGAACTTCCGGGTGAGGGTGATCGATGTGGCGAGCTCCACTTCACGCGACTTCTCCCTCGACTGGGTGGCGGTGCGGGTCTCCTTTACGCCGCCGACCCCTCCGACGATCACCTCGACCCCGGTGACGACCGGGAGCGTCAACCAGGCCTATTCTTATCAAGCGACTGCGACGGGAACCACCCCGATCACCTGGTCGTTGGTGAGCGGTCCCTCCGGGATGGCGATCGGATCGTCTACCGGCCTCGTCACCTGGACCCCAAGTGCGACGGGGAGCTTCCCGGTGCAGATCCGGGCGACGAACTCCTCCGGTTCGAACGATCAGTCCTACACGATTACAGTGTCCGCGACTCCTCCCACGATCACTTCCACACCGGTGACGACCGGGAATGTCGGCCAGGCCTACTCTTATCAAGCCGTTGCAAGAGGAACCGCCCCGATTACCTGGTCTCTTGTTACAGGACCTGCGGGGATGACAATCGGCTCAACCACGGGATTGGTGCGTTGGACGCCCAGTGCTGCAGGAAGTTTCCCGGTGCAGATCCGGGCAACTAATCTGGCCGGTGACACCGATCAACCCTACACCATTACTGTGGCCGCTCCGCCCAGCACCGGGCTGAAGGCCCCGACGGCGAATGCGGCGGAGACCTCTTCTGCGGGGGACAACAACGGATACCAGACCACGCCGGGGAACGCCGCTGCCCTCGACGGCCTCTTCGCGGTCGATACCGACAGCGGGACAAACACTAGCACCTCCTGCACCGACAATGGGAAGGACAAACACCGTTTCTACAACTACAACTTCTCCATTCCCGCCGGATCGACAATCAAGGGGATCACGGTCCGCCTCGACGCCAAGGTCGACAGCACCTCCGGGTCGCCCAAAATCTGCGTGCAGCTCTCCTGGAACGGAGGGGCTTCCTGGATCACGGCGAAGTCCACACCGACGCTCGGCACTTCGGTACAGGCCTTCACCCTCGGGAGCGCCACCGATACTTGGGGGAGGAGCTGGAGTCTGAACGATTTCAGCAACGCCAACTTCCGGGTCCGGGTCATCGATGTAGCCGGTTCCACTTCGCGCGACTTCTCGCTCGACCGGCTGGCGGTGCAGGTGGATTATTAAGAAACGGACTTAAATTCCAAGTCTGTTCAGCCGGATTCGGCAGTGCGGGTTATTCGCACTGCCGAATTGTTTTGAGGTATCTCAGCGTTGTTTGGGTCCCCGCATGGGCGACGTTGCAATCGGGCCATAGAGGGGGGAATCAAGCTTTCATCCGTTCCGAAACGGTGGGATAGAGGGACAGCCGGCCGACTTACCCCTTTTGGGTATGCGGGCTCCGTATCGGTTCAGTAATCCCCCTCTTCTCGCGCCGTCAGGGAAAAATAGATGGGCATTCCGCAACTTCACCCCTTGACAGACGTTCTTCATTGATGTTAAATTTTCGAGTTATTTTGTTTTGGATCGGCGCCATGGCAGAGGACGACAAGGAACTTCAGCGGCGCCAGGCGATGATCCTGACCGCGATCCCAATGGTGCTGGTCGCCGGCCCGCTCGTCGGTTTTTTGATCGGCAACTACTTGGATGGGAAATTCGGGACCGGCCCCTGGCTGATGATTGTCTTCTTGATTCTGGGAGCAGCCGCCAGCGTCAAACAGGTGAAACAGCTCCTGGCAAAAACCTCGGGGAAGTAGATTGAGCAACGCGTTCCTGAAGAAGTGGTTGATCGGAAGCCTCTCTATGCTGCTCCTGATGGTGTCTTTTTCCTTCCTCTTCGGCGCCTCCTTTTTCGGATGGGGGCTCGCGGTGGGAGGGGGCTGGAGCCTTTTGAACCTCTTGCTGCTGGGGCAGTTGATTCCGATGGTTCTTCAGCCGGATCGGAAACCGTCCCTGTTGCTGGTTCTGCTCTTTTTATTTTTGAAGCTTCCTCTTCTCTATGGCGGCGGATTGGCCCTCTTATGGTGGGTGCCGCTCTCGAAGGTGGGGGTGTTGATTGGTTTCTCGGTCCCGCTTCTGTTCGTTTCAGCGCAGGCCCTGGCCCAGAACCGTCTACAGACGAACGGTATTTTTAGATTAGGGAGAATGCATGGTTGAACCACATGCGGTGGAACCCCACGCGGCGCAACAGGGCAGTCCGGAAGCGGCCAATATTATTTCGTTGCTCCGCGAGGCGATCGGGGAGGGCCCCGTTTCCGAATTCTTGCATCACAACGAGAATGTGATTTTCTCCGCCTTGATCATTCTCTTCCTGATCGGATTGGCCGTTTTTGCCACCCGCCGGCGGGAGCTGATTCCGGGAAAGGTGCAGAATCTCGCCGAAATGATCGTGGAAGGTCTGGAGGGTTTTTTCGGCAGCATCCTCGGTCCTCAGGGGAAGGCCTATATTCCCTTTCTGGGAATGCTTTTTATTTATATTTTCACGATGAATATCTTCGGGTTGATTCCGGGGATGAAGTCGCCCACTTCCAGCATCAACACCACGCTGGCGCTCGGGCTGACCGTCTTTGTGGTCGTTCAATATACCGGCATTCGAAAGTTGGGGCTGATGGGGTATCTCGACCATCTGATGGGCCGGCCTCGGGATCTGATCGGATATTGCATGATTCCCATGATGCTGCCGCTCAACCTGATCCTGGAGGTGTTTCTCCCGCCGGTCAGCCTCTCGCTTCGTCTCTTTGGAAATGTCTTCGGGGAAGACACCCTGATCTCCGCCTTTATTATTATCGGAGCGGCGACGTTCTTTATCCCCTTTCAGCTCCCCTTCCTATTTCTTTCTCTCCTATTGGGGACGATACAGGCGTTGATTTTTAGCTTATTGGCAACGATTTATATCTTTATGGTCTTTCCTCATGAGGAAGGCCATGAGCACGGGTTGGTGACCACCGACCAAATTGGAAAGCATCATAAGTAACCCTTCAACAACAACCGGATCTGATTTTTCATCTAACTGAAAGGAGATGGACGTGAACTTCGCGACTGCGTTGGCATTTGCTCTACCTTTGGCTGTGGGGATTGCGGCTCTGGGGTCTGCAATCGGATTGGCATTGGCCGTTCGGGCCGCGCTGGAGGCGATCGGCCGGCAACCGGAAGCTTCCGGGAAGATTCAGACAGCCATGATCATCGGGGCCGCCTTTATCGAGGCGTTGACGATTTATGCCCTTCTGGTTGTTTTTCTCTTCATGGGGAGAGTGGCTTAAGGAAGACCTCCTCTAATTACGTTGGGCCTGGGAGCGGAGACGTTGGATCGACGCCTCTCCCGCCTCTTCATGGGATTTGAGAATGAATATTCAAATTCAGCAGATCATTACCCAGATATTCGGTTTTTTGATCCTCTTCTGGGTCTTAAGAAAGTTTGCCTGGGATCGTATCTCGGCTGTTCTGGAAGAACGAAGAGCTAAAATCACCTCCGAGCTGGAAGAAGCCCGGCGGGGGAAGGAGTCGCTCGAACAGATGAGGCGAGATTATGAAACCAAGATGGCGGAAATCGAGAACCAAGCCCGCCTGAAGGTTCAAGAAGCTGTGGTCGACGGGCAGCGAGCGGCCAAAGAGATCGCCGATGGGGCTCGGGAGGAGGCGCGCGAGATTCTAGAGAAGGCGAAGGAGAATATCGAGCGCGAGATGGCGAAAGCGAAGGCGCAGCTTCGAGATGAGATCGCAACGATCGCGGTGGCTGCCGCCGGAAAGATCGTTCGGCAAGAGCTGAATAAGCAGAAGGATAAAGAGCTGGTCTTGCAGTACATCGACGAAGTAAAAGGTTTTAAATGAAAAGCGAAGTCATTGCGGAACGGTATGCCCAAGCCCTGCTGGAGGTGGCGGAAGGACATGCGCTCAGCGAGTCGATGTTGGAGCAGATTGAGCGATTTCGAGAGGCGGCCGGCCGCTTTCCGGAATTGAGCCGCTTTATGGAGAGCCCTCGCGTTCCCGAGGAGAAGAAGGAAGCGCTGATCGGCCGGATCTTCGAAGGAGAAGCAAAGAAGGTGTTAACCCTCTTCATCCGGCTTCTCCTCCGCAAAGGGCGGATCGGCTATCTGGGGAATATTCTTTCGCTCTATCCGAAGCTTCACGATGCCAAACGTGGGGTTTTAAAAGGAACCGTGACGACCGCCTACCCGCTCGACCCGGAGGTTCTCACCCGATTGAAATCAAAACTCGAAGCCGAAACGCACCTCGCCTTGGAACTCACCTGCGTTGAGAATCCGGAGATTCTCGGCGGATTTATCTTCTCAACCGGAACCACCCTCATCGATGCCAGTATTCAAAGACAATTGGCCGAATTGGGGGAGAGGTTAAAAACGGCTCCGCTCGTCTAAACATCGGGTTGCACAGTCCCTTTCCACCTGTTCTCCTTGATCCCCATTCTGTTGCAAGGGATAAGATCCCATCTCCCCTCACCTGATTGAATTACAAAAAGAAAGAGTGTATTCTTACAAAAAGTGGTTCTTGCCGGTCCGACCTCAGCCGTTCCTCCTCACGCGGACAAGGACCGTTTCTCCGGTGGTGCAAGGATAAGAGGGAGTTTGTTCATGAAAGGGAAGAAAAAGGTTCTCGTCGTTGACGACAATCGAGATACGGTCCGCATTATCCGCGATGTGTTGGAGGGGGCCGGGTTCTCCGTCTCCTCCGCTTATGATGGAAGGGAGGCGCTGGAACGCATTCACCAAGAGGCGCCCGACCTGGTGATTCTCGATCTCATGATGCCGAGGATGAGCGGCTACGAGGTCTGCAATGAGATTCGAAAAGACCCAAAGACGAAAGAGCTTATCGTTTTGATGCTGACCGCCCGATCCGATATCGACGCAAAAATTCAGGGAATCGAGGGGGGCGCCAATGATTATCTGATCAAGCCGGTCGAGCCGCGCGAGGTGGTCTCCCGGGTTCGTCGCTTTCTTGCCACCGAAGGGGCCTATCAAGAAAAGGTTCTACTGGAGCGGCTCGAAGCGATCGGACAGATCAGCTTGACGGTCCGACATGAGATCAACAATCCATTGGCCGTGATCTGCGGGCAGGCGCAACTTCTACTTCAGCGCAAGGACCTCCCGGAAGAGATCCGGGGCAAGATCAAAATCGTTTATGAAATGGGACTCCGGATCAGCGAGATCGTCAAACAGCTCGATCAGGTTCAGGATAAGACAAGGGAATACATCCGGGGAGAAAAAATGATCGATATCCGACCCCAAAAGAAACGTTCCGCAAGTTCGTAATATGGATGTTTCGATGCTTTTCCCGCCGATACGCCCGCCCGCTTTTTTATTCGCGTCTAATTCCAGAAATGCTCCGATACAATCTTGACAACTGATTTGAAAACAGTTTATAGTGAACAGTCTTTTTCCTTGAGCGCCTAAGACGGTCTTTCGTCCGTGTCGTTCAAGGCCCTTCATTGTGATCGTTTCTATTATGACTAAGGAGAATGCGGCATGGCACTTAAGCCAGAAGAGGTGACCTCCATTATTAAGACCGAGCTGGAGCAGTATGAGAGCGAGCTCCATCTGGAAAGTGTCGGGAGCGTTCTGCAGGTCGGAGATGGAATCGCGCGGGTCTACGGCCTCGACGATGTGATGGCCGGCGAGTTGGTCTCCTTTCCCGGCAATGTCATGGGCATGGTCCTCAACTTAGAAGAGGACAATGTCGGAACGATTCTCTTCGGCGCCACCAACAATATTAAAGAAGGCGATGTCGTCAAGCGGACCGGAAAGATCGCGCAGATCCCCGTCGGCGATGCGATGGTGGGGCGTGTGGTCGACGCCCTCGGACGGCCGATCGACGGAAAAGGACCGATCGTCACCGATAAGACCCGCCCCCTCGAAGGCCGGGCGCCCAACGTCGTGCAGCGCCAATCGGTGAACGAGCCGGTTCAAACCGGATTGAAGGCGATCGACGCGATGATCCCGATCGGACGCGGTCAGCGCGAGCTGATCATCGGAGATCGCCAAACTGGGAAGACCGCGATCGCCCTCGATGCCATCATCAATCAGAAGGGAAGCGGCGTCTATTGTATCTATGTGGCCGTCGGCCAGAAGTCGTCCAACGTGGCGGCTGTGGTGAAGATGTTGGAGAAATATGGCGCGATGGAGTACACGACCGTCGTTTCTGCGCCGGCGAACGAAGCCGCTTCAATGCAATACATCGCTCCGTACGCCGGCTGCACGATCGGCGAGGAGTTCATGTACACCCACCGGCACGCCTTGGTGATTTACGACGACCTCTCGAAGCACGCGGCGGCGTATCGACAGCTCTCGCTGCTGCTGCGGCGTCCGCCGGGGCGCGAGGCCTATCCGGGCGACGTCTTTTATCTTCACTCCCGTCTTCTGGAGCGGGCGGCGAAACTTCACCAAAGCCTGGGGGCCGGCTCATTGACCGCGCTGCCGATCATCGAAACCCAAGCGGGCGACGTCTCGGCCTACATTCCGACCAACGTCATTTCGATTACCGACGGTCAGATCTATTTGGAGACCGACCTCTTCTATGCCGGCATCCGGCCCGCCATCAACGTCGGCCTCTCGGTCTCGCGCGTCGGCGGAAACGCACAGACCAAAGCGATGAAGAAGGTCGCCGGACGGCTTCGGTTGGATCTCGCGCAGTACCGGGAATTGGCCGCCTTCGCCCAGTTCGGCTCCGACCTCGACAAGGCCACCCTGGCGCAGCTGCGACGGGGGGAGAGAATGGTCGAGCTCCTCAAGCAGGATCAGTATCAGCCGTATTCCCTCTCGCATGAAGTGATGGCGATATATGCCGGGACCATCGGACACCTTGATGATATCGATGTCGCGGAGATCCGGAGATTTGAGAAGGCTTATTTGAAGATGATGGACGAGCGCTATCCGGAGGTGGGCCTCGATATCGAGAAGAACAAAGCGCTGACCGACGACCTGACCCGAAAGATGGATGAGGCGGTGACCGCCTTCAAGAAGGAGTGGCGATCGGTGGAGGTCCGTTAGAGATGCCGGTTCTGACCCTCCGTGAGATCCGCAAGCGGATTCGCGGCTCCCAGAAGACGCAGCAGATCACGAGGACCATGCAGATGGTCGCCGCTTCCCGTCTCAAGAAATCCGAAGAGAAGTTCCGCCAGGCCAAGCCCTTCGCTCAAAAGATGGAGATGATCCTCTCCCATCTTCAGCAATTTAGTGAAGAGTTCACCCATCCGTTCTTCGAGCCAAGGGAGGTGAAGTCGATCGGTTTGGTCGTTGTCACCTCCGATCGGGGGCTCTGCGGCGCCTATAATGGGAATGTGATTGCGAAAGCGGAGGATTTCCTCGCCGAGCACAGCGCGCAAAACGTCAAGTTGATGCTGATCGGAAAGAAAGGGTACGATTATTTCAGAAAGAGGGATTGGCCGATTCTCCTCAAGTCCCTTGATATCGCCGGCAAGTCCGACTTTCATAAGATTTCCGAGATTACACAGCAGATCATTCAGGCGTATGTTTCTCGCGAGGTCGATGCGGTCTATTTGATTTTCACGAGTTATATTTCGGCCCTTTCGGTCAAACCGATCTGCATGAAGTTCCTTAACCTTCAACAGGAAGGCGCGACCCAGCCGGTCCAGACCATTTTGGAGCCGAGCCTGCCCGAAATTCTCGATCAATTCCTTCCGCAATTTGTGACATCGAAGATGTACATCTCTCTCATGGAAGCGTTCACGGCGGAGAACTCGGCGCGGATGATCGCCATGAAGACGGCGACCGATAATGCGAAAGAGATGATTGAGCGATTGACCCTCCAGCGCAACAAAGCGCGGCAGGCGGCGATTACGAAAGAGATTTTGGAAATCGTCACAGCGGGTGAGGCGCTCAAAGGTTAGAAAAATAAGCGATCAGCTCTCAGCGATCAGCTAGAACCTAAAACTAAAACATGAAGCTGATGGCTGAAAGCTGACGGCTTTTTATAAGGAGTTCATCATGGCAACAGGTCATATCGTACAGGTGATCGGTCCGACGGTCGATATCCGGTTCCCGGCCGAACAGCTTCCTCCCATCCTCAATGCCGTGAAGATCGAAGATGCAAAGCTAGCGATCAATCTCATCGTAGAGGTGGCCCAGCATATCGGAAACGACATCGTCCGCTGCATCGCGATGGGATCGACCGACGGCCTGGTGCGCGGCATGGAGGCCAAAGATACCGGCGCGCCGATTTCCGTCCCGGTCGGTGAGCAATCGCTCGGGCGTATCTTTAATGTCCTGGGAGAGCCGATCGATGGAAAAGGGGGGATTCCCAAGCCCGATCAGCGCTGGCCGATCCATCGTCCGAGCC
>JAHFEM010000042.1 GCA_023248505.1 Nitrospirota bacterium | reverse complement strand
CGACGAGGAAGGTCTCGATATACCGGGCCGGATCGGAGGTGTCGCGGTAGAGTCCCCATCGCATCGCGCCGTCGCGCCGGCGTATCCGGGCCAGCTCCCGCATGACGCCCCTCAATTCATCGGCGTGGCGTGGATCGACCCGGTATTCGACCGTGACCAGGACCGGCCCCTGCTCCGGACGGGCTTTTCCGATGAGAACCGGTTCGGCCCAATGCATCGACGGGGTCAGGTCGACCTGTTCGCTGTTCGGCAGCCGCTCCCGCACCGTGACCATCCAGCCGAGCAGGAGGCTGAGCGCCGCCAGGATCAGCGCCGCGGGAATTCCCACCTGCTCGGCCACGCTTCCCCAAAGGAGGCTTCCCAGCATCATCCCTCCTTGCAAGACCAGCAGAAATACGGCCAGCGAGCGGGCCAGCACCCAGGCGGGAGAGAGGGTTTGCGCCAACACATTCAGGCTTGAGATCTCGACCATCCAGGCGATGCCGCCGAACATCATGACGGCCATCAGGAAGGCGAAAGAGCGGAACGTGGCGGAAAGGATCATGACGGTGATGAAAAGAAAGGTGGCGGCGGTCATCATTTGATGGAGGGGAATCTTCCCTCGGACCTTCTGGAGGAAAACCACCCCCAGGACGGCGCCGGCCCCGAAGCTTCCCAGGAGCAGACCATAACCGAGGGAGCCCACGCCCAGTTGGCGCTGGGCCAAGAGCGGCAGAAGGGCCCATAGGGCGCTCGCCCCCAACATGAACAGCCCGATGCGAACGAGCACCCGCTGGAGGGCCGGTGCGTATCGGACGTAGCGGAGTCCCGTCCAAATCGCCTCGAAGATCTGCTCGGCCGGCAGGGGGCTCTGGCGGGGAGGGCGGGGCCAGCGATAGAGGACGATGACCACGCCGAAGAAGGTAAGGGCGTTGAGAAGAAAGACGACCCCCGGGCCGGTTGCGGCAATGATGAGGCCGCCCAAGGCCGGTCCGATCGCGCGGGCGATGTTGAATCCGGCGCTATTGAGGGAGATCGCCGCCGGAAGCTCCGGTCTGGGCACGATTTCCGGCAGGATCGCCTGCCAGGCGGGAGCGTTCATCGCCGCGCCGACGCCGATGAGAAAGGTAAAGGTCAGGAGCGTCGAGGGGGTGACGCGCCCGGCCAGGGTGAGGAAACCGAGGAGTGCCGCCATGCCCAACATCCATCCCTGCGTGAAGAGAAGAAGCCTCCGGCGATCGACGGTATCGGCCAGCGCCCCCGCCGGAAGGACCAGCAGAAAGATCGGGAGGCTGGTCGCCGTCTGCACCAGCGCGATCATGATCGGGGAGGGAGACAGCGAGGTCATCAGCCAGGCGGCGCCGACATTCTGCATCCAGGTCCCGATGTTCGAGGTGAGGGTCGCGATCCAGAGCGCGCGAAAAAGCGGCCGGCGAAGCGAATCCCAGGCGCCGGCGGTTGCAGACCGATTAGAAGGCATCAGCTCCTCAAGGGGAAAATCGGGTTGGGGCGGGACGAATTCATCCGTGTCCCTTTCAAACTTACCTAAAGCGGGGGGTATTTGCAAATAGGCGACGGTTTCTCCGGCGGGCCGATCTCGCTTCACGTGTGGTCGCGGATCGGCCCGCGCATTCTGCTTTCATTGACGGTCCGAACCCCCTTTGCTACACTCTTCGACATGGAATCGCGCGAGCAGGTTCAAGCCCTCCGAAAGAATATCGAACAGGCGATCAAAGGGAAACCGGAGGCGGTCAAGATGGCGGTGGTGACCCTCCTCAGCCGCGGCCATCTCTTGATCGAAGACGTTCCCGGCGTCGGCAAGACCACGCTGGCGGCCGGCCTCGCCCGTTCGATCGACTGCGCCTTCAAGCGAATCCAGTTCACCAGCGATCTGCTCCCCACCGACATCCTCGGCGTTCCGATCTTCGATCCGAAGAAGAATGCGTTTGAATTCCGCCCCGGCCCGATCTTCACCCATATCCTGCTGGCCGACGAGATTAATCGGACCACCCCCAAGACGCAGAGCGCCCTCCTGGAGGCGATGAACGACGGGCATGTGACGGTGGAGAACCAGACCTATTCGCTTCCCGATCCGTTCATGGTGGTGGCGACGCAGAACCCGTCGGATCACCAGGGAACCTATCCTCTCCCGGAATCTCAGCTCGATCGGTTCACGATGCGGATCCGCCTCGGCTATCCGGAGGCGCCGGACGAGAAGGCGATTCTGCTCCAGGCCGCCGTTTCCTCCGAGATCGTGAAGCCGGTGCTGACGCGGGATCAAGTCGTCTCCCTCCAGAAAGAGGTGGAGCAGGTGACCTTGGAGGAGAGCCTGGTCGATTATCTCCTTGCGATCGTTCGGGCGACGCGGGGTTTTCGCGATCTCTCGCTGGGGGTCAGCACGCGGGGAGCGCTCTTTCTGCAGCGGGCGGCGCGGGCCCTCGCTTTTGTCGAGGGACGTCCCTATTGTCTTCCCGACGACATCAAACGGTTGGCGCCGTTGGTTTTCAGCCACCGGATTCTCCTGAAGGGGTCTTCTCCCGGACAGGCCCTCCCGGGGGCCGATGCGGCGATGATGGAGATCCTCGGGACGATTCCGGTTCCCCTTTAATTCTCCTTGCGGACGGAGCGAATGCATGGCTTCCCGTCTCACCCTCTTCAAATACCTTCCACGCACCCTTCGTCCCACCCAAGAGGGGGGGTATTTCATCGCGCTGACCCTGGGGATCGGGCTGGCCGCGGTGAACACCGGCAATAACCTCCTCTATCTACTTGTTGCGCTGATGCTCAGCATCATTGTCGTTTCCGGGCTTCTCTCCGAGCAGTCGCTTCGAAAGCTGACGTTCACCGCCGACCCTCCCCCGCCCGCCGTCGCAGGCGAACCGGTTTCGATCCTCGTGCGGCTCCGAAACGAAAAAAAACGCCTTCCTTCTTTCTCGCTCCGTGTCGACGCGGCGCCGGCGCCTTCCGAGAAGCCGGAGCGCCTTCTCGCGTCGGAGGAGGCCCGCTTCATCTGCATCGGTCCCCAATCGGCCGAAGGGAGTCCGTTGCGGATGACCTTTTCGCGGCGCGGATGTTATCGGTTGGAAGGGGTGACCCTGTCGACCACGTTCCCCTTCGGTTTTTTCGTCAAGACGGCGGCGAGACGGGAGCCGATGGAGCTCTGGGTCTATCCAAAGCGTCACCCGGTGCCGTGGCCGATCCGCCCCGCTTCCTCCGGGGCGGCCCGGTCCGCCTCATTCCAGAACGGACAGGGGGCGGCGTTTCATCACTTCCGAGCGTATCGGCGAGGGGATGATTGCCGTCTGATCCACTGGAAGCTCTCGGCCCGGCAGGGACGATGGATTATCAAAGAGCGGGAGCGCGAAGAAGGGGGAGGCGGGGTCCTCTTGGTCTTGAACAATCTCGCCCCCGCCGGGGGGATCGGCGGGTGGGAGGGGCGCTTCGAGCGGGGGGTCGAGACGGCGGCCTCTCTCGCCTCGGCGATGATCCAGGAGGGAATGAAGGTGTCGATTCAAACGGCCGATCAGGAGGTCGGGCCGGGAGAAGGGCCGGCCCATCTTGATCGCATCCTCAGGTTCCTCGCGTTGATCGAGCCGGTTTCGCCGGCGGCGCAGATTCCGCTCCCGGCCGCGGACCCGAACGGGAGGGCCGTGGTCTGGGTCCGGTGGGAAGAGACCCGGAGGGGGACGGCGGTTCCTTGCGATGCGGTCATCGGGATCGATTCCGGGGAGGAGCGGGTCGATGTCGTTCGATAAGGGGGCCCGGCTGCTGAGCCATCTCACGGCGCTCGCCTGCTTCTCGGCGCTGATCGCCAACGACCAATTTGCATCGGCTTGGAGCGCGGCGGGGCTCGGCGCAATCATCACATCGCTCTACTTTGCCCTGACCGGGCGTCCCGTCAGGCGCTCGCCCCTTTTCTGGCGCGGGGCTTCGGTTTTGTTTTGTCTCCTCTTCCTCGTCGATCTTTGGTTCTCCGGGGCGCTCCTTGCGGCCTGCATGCACTTTTTGATCTATCTCACGACCTACCGTCTCTTCCACCTCGAAAAATCGAAGGAGCACCTCCAGCTCTACCTGATCTGTTTTTTACAGCTTCTCGCCGCCGCCGGTCCGGGGAGCGGGTTCGGATATGCCCTCTCTTTTATCCTCTCTTCCGCGCTGCTGATCTGGGGGCTGGTCGTTCAACATCTGAAGCGGGGGGAGGAATCGCGCGTTCCGGCGGCTCCGCCGCGATCTTTTCGAGCGGTGGTTCCCTTTCATCTGATGATGTCGATCCATCTCCTCTCCATCGGAGCGCTTCTGCCGACGTTGCTGATTTTCCTTCTCATCCCTCGGATCGGGGTCGGGCTCTTCCAGGGGAAGCAGGCCTCCCCCCAGCGCATCTCGGGATTTTCCGAGAAGGTCGACTTCGGATCGATGGGTCCGGTGAAACGGGATATTTCCCTGGTGATGCGGGTCCTCCCTTCCGAGGGGCGGAAGAGCGCGCCGCCGTATCTGCGGGGGATGTCGTTCGATGCCTATGACGGAAAAGCTTGGAAGAATACGCTTTCACATCGGGTCTCTCTCAAGAAGGACTTCGATCGCACGTTCGAAATCCGTCCGGGGCGTCCCGCCGCGAATGCCTATCGAAAGACGATCCTCCTGGAGCCTTTAGAGACTTCCGTCCTTTTCACCACGGGATCGCCTGCCGCCGTTCGAGGGAGTTTCGCTTCTCTCCTGCAGGATCAGTCGGGGACCCTCTACCTTCCTTCCGTCCCGCTCCAGCGAATCGAGTATGAGATCACGGCGGTCCCGGAGCTGCTTTTCGCGCCCGATCGGGAGGCCGCGCGGATCGACTACCCTTCCGATATTCGGGCGCATTACCTCTTGTCGGAAGTCTCTCCGCGTATCGTTGCCCTCGCGCATGAAATTGCCGATCCCTTCCCGACGGTTTTCGAGAAGGCGCAGGCGATCGAGCGTCATCTTCGGACGGAGTATACCTACACGCTGGAGGTGGCCCCTTCGGATCGCCCCCCGCTGGAGGACTTTCTCTTTTTTCAAAAGAAGGGCTACTGCGAATACTACGCCTCGGCGATGGTGATGATGCTTCGCAGCATCGGGATCGCTTCCCGATTGGTGACCGGTTTTCTGCCGGGGGAGTGGAATGAATTCGGAAAGTATTATCTGATCCGTCAGAGCGACGCCCACGCCTGGGTGGAGGTTTATTTTCCGGGGGGACGCTGGCTCGCTTTCGATCCGACACCGTCGGTCGGCCAACCGGCCGAGAGCCCCTGGACGGCGATGGCGGCGTATGTCGATTGGATGCAGATGAAGTGGGAGCGGTATATCGTCCGGTATTCTCTCCGCGATCAGTTTGCGCTTTTGGAAGGGACAGGGAGGCAGGTGGGTCACTTTTCGGAAGGGATCGGTGATTGGTTCGCCCGCTTCAAACAATCGATCGAGAGAATTCCGGCCGGCGCCCTCTTACTGGGAGGGATCGTGATTCTGGCACTGTTCGTTCTTTATCGAAACGGGTGGAGAGGAGGGGGAATCGGCCTTCGAGGGAAATCATCGAAGCGGGGCGCGACGATGATTTATGAACGGATGCTTCGCCTCTTGGCCGGAAGAGGATTCAAAAAGCGAGCGGATCAAACGCCGCTGGAGTTTGCGGAGATGATTCAGAAGGAAGGACGATCCATCGACGCCGTGAGAATTTTAACGGAGCTTTATTATGAGGCACGGTTTGGTGGGAGGTCCTTCACCTCAGACGATGTAAGACACGCCGAACAGCTTTTTTCCGAAATTAGATTAAGTTATAGTCTGACCAGAAGGCCGTCCACTCCGGATTAGATGGAGAGCGGCGGCGTCACCTGTGTGCCCGATTTTGGTGCCGTAGGGCCGATCCTCGCAATGGCTCTTCTTTCGATTTTTCTCTTCATTCCCCATCCCTCATTATTTCCAACGCCGCATTCCGAAAAGCCGGAGCCCCTTGACAACCGGATCGGGGCGATTTATATTGAATAATACTTTAATGTTAAATTATTTAGTCTCAAAGCGCTTATGGGACGGTCATGGGAACACGTTATCGGGGGACACGGGAGGAGGTCAACGTCCTGGATGCCTTTATCAAGCTGATGCGGGCCTCCGATTCGCTGACGTCCCGCTTGAGTCCCCTGCTCTCTTCAGCCGGACTCACCCTGGGCCAGTTCGGCGCCCTGGAGGTGTTGCTTCATCTCGGGCCGCTCTGCCAGAGCGAGCTGGGGAGGAAACTCCTCCGAACCGGCGGCAACATCACCATGGTCGTCGATAACCTGGAGCGTCGGGGACTCGTCCGGCGGGAGCGGGGCGAAGATCGCCGATTTATCACCCTCCACCTGACCAAGGAGGGACGTCAACTCATACAGAAGATCTTTCCGAAACATCTCGATGCCTTGCTTCGAGAAATGCGGATCTTGACCGAGGCCGAACAAAAGGAGCTTGGCCGGCTCTGCAAAAAACTCGGGAAGGGATCGGAGGGAGAGATTCAAGCGGAAGGGGGGTGCAAGAAAGAAATAACCCCTTCCAAAGGAGGAAGAAAATGATTCGATCATCGATTGATATTCGGCGCGGCAAAGAGCGGTTTCATACCGAAATCCCCTGGCTCGACTCGCGCCACAGCTTCAGCTTCGGCAATCATTACGATCCGAAGAACACCCACCACGGACTGCTCCTGGTGAGCAACGACGACATCGTCCGTCCCGGCGCCGGGTTTCGGACCCATCCGCATCAAGACATGGAGATCGTCACCTGGGTGCTCGATGGAGAATTGGAGCACAAAGATACCTTGGGAAACGCCGGAGTGATCTATCCGGGACTGGCGCAGCGGATGAGTGCGGGACGGGGGATCTGGCATTCGGAGATGAACCCGAGCGGCGATCGGGAAGTCCACTTCGTCCAGATGTGGGTCGTTCCCGACACCGAGGCGATCGACCCCTCTTACGAGCAGCTCGATATCAATCGGGAGCTCGACCGGGGCGGCCTGGTCCCCATCGCATCGGGACGGGGACATCAGGCGGCAATCCAGATTCGTCAAAAGGGAGCGGTTCTCTGGGGAGGGCGGCTCAAACCGGGAGCGTCGGTCCGCATTCCAGACGCTCCCTCTCTTCATCTCTTTGTCCCAAAGGGTGCGGTGATCTTGGAAGGGGCGGGGCGGCTTGAGAAGGGGGATGCGGTCCGGCTGACCGCGGCGGGGACACCCACCCTTACGGCCGATCCGGCCTCCGGTGCGGAGATCCTGATTTGGGAGATGAACCCGCAAAACGCGCCGTAATTTTTTGTAACGGAATGGCTTCATTGACCCCTTCATGTGAAGGAGGATAAGATGATTGAGATAGAAAAAATTGTCATCACTGATCCAGAGACACAGGATGGAAATGTGAGAGCGAAGGAAGGAAAAGGTCTGCATGCTGTTGGCGCCGAGAACCCGGCCCCCGATTCGGTGGAGACGTCCGATCTGGAGCTCCTCGATGCCTATTCACGGGCGGTGATCAACGTCGTCGATACGGTCGGGCCCGCCGTGGTGAGCGTGAACGTTGGCGGATCGGCGCGCAGCCGGCAGCCGGAGCTGACCGGGGCAGGCTCCGGGGTGATCTTCACGCCGGACGGTTATATCTTGACCAACAGTCACGTGGTTCACAAGGCGGGCCGGCTGGAGGTGATGATGACCGACGGCCGCCGGTTTGGGGCGACCCTCATCGGCGAAGATCCCTCGACCGATCTCGCGGTGATTCGGATCGACGACTTCGGCCTCCCCTATGCCTCCTTCGGAGACTCCCGTTCGCTAAGGGTCGGCCAACTCGTCATCGCCATCGGAAACCCGCTTGGGTTCCAATCGACCGTCTCGACCGGGGTCGTCAGCGCGTTGGGGAGATCGCTCCGCGGCGTGGGAGGGCGTCTGATCGAAGAGATCGTCCAGACCGACGTCCCGCTCAACCCGGGAAATTCCGGCGGGCCGCTGGTCGACTCGCGCGGCCGCGTCATCGGCATCAACACGGCGATCATCCGGATGGCGCAGGGAATCAGTTTCTCCGTGCCGATCGACACCGCGAAGTGGGTCATCCCGCAACTGCTCACGCACGGCCGCGTCCGCCGGGGCATCCTGGCGATCGGCGGCCAGCAGCGGCCGCTCGACCGCCGATTGACGCGGGCCCTCCATCTGAATCAGTCGCATGCCGTGGAGGTGATCTCCGTGGAGCCGGAAGGGCCGGGGGCGCGGGCCGGTCTTCGAGAGGGGGATTTGATCCTCTCCATCAACGAGCGGATCGTCCTGAGCGTCGACGACCTCCATCGGTTTCTCGCCGAGTGGCCGATCGGCGGCCCGGCGACGTTGACCATCCTCCGGGGGATCGAGCAGCAGAGGCTGGAAGTGCTTCCGGCGGAGGGGCTTTGAGTCGGTTTATTCATTCCGTATCCAAGCATGAATGATTTGCGAGGGAGGCCACCATGACAGAAGAGACGATTCTTATCACAGGCGCAACGGGACAGCAGGGAGGGGTCGTGGCGCGATATCTGCTGGAGGAGGGGAAAAAAGTCCGCGCGCTGACGCGGCATCCGGCGAAAGCCGAGGCGCTGAAAAAGCGGGGCGCCGAGGTGGCGGTCGGAGATCTGACCGACAAGGATTCTCTGAAGCCGGCGCTTCGAGGCGTGAAAAAAGTCTTCCTCGTCACGACCCCTTTCGAAGCGGGGTTGGAGGCGGAAGTTCGCCAGGGGATCGACATGATCGATGCCGCCCAAGAGGCCGGGGTCGCGCATCTCGTCTTCAGCTCCGTCGGCAGCGCGAACAAGAACACCGGGATTCCCCACTTCGAGACGAAGTGGCGGGTTGAGCAGCATCTCAAAAGGGCCGGCATTCCTGCGACGATCCTCCGGCCGGTCTTCTTCATGGAGAACTTTACCGCCCCTTGGATGCTTCCGGCGATTCAACAGGGAAAGGTGGTCCTCCCGCTGGCGCCCGATCGTAAGCTCCAGA
>JAHFEM010000412.1:2428-3111 GCA_023248505.1 Nitrospirota bacterium | reverse complement strand
TAAGGCGATCGGGTGCCCGTGGAAATTCCCGCCTGCCAAAATCGATTCTGACTCCGGAAAGACGAGCGGGTTGTCGGTGATGCTGTTGGCCTCGATCGTCAGCACCGCCCGAACATGGCCGATCGCGTCCCGGACCGCCCCGTGGACCTGCGGCATGCACCGAATGGAATAGGGGTCTTGCACGCGGCTGCAGGTGATGTGGGAGGCGCGGATCTCGCTTTGCGAAAGCAGGGTTCGGATTTTTCGGGCGACCTCCTTCTGGCCGGGGTAGGGGCGCAGGCGTTGAATTCGCACATCGAAGGCGGTCGGTGTTCCCATCAACGCTTCGAGCGACATCGCCCCGGCGACGTCGGCGGTCTCCGCCAGCCGCTCCGCCGCCTGCAGCGAGAGGAGTCCCAATGAAAGGGCGGCCTGCGTCCCGTTGACCAAGGCCAGCCCTTCCTTGGCTTCCAATGTAATCGGCTCGATTCCAGACTCCCGCAGGGCCCGTCCGCCGGGAAGGCGCTTTCCGTTTAAGAAGGCTTCTCCCTCTCCAATCAACAAAATAGCCAGGTGAGCGAGGGGGATCAGATCTCCGCTGGCCCCGACCGACCCCCGGCTGGGGATCATGGGATAAACCGAGCGGTTGAGCAGTTCAATCAGCCGCTCGACGACCACGGGGCGAACACCCGAATGGCCTCCCG
>JAHFEM010000412.1:0-2418 GCA_023248505.1 Nitrospirota bacterium | reverse complement strand
TAGAAGGATAATGCCGCGGGTTTGCTCCTCGGAAAGAGGGGGGCCGACCCCGCAGGCGTGACTTCGAACGAGGTTGACCTGAAGCTGTCGGATTTCCCCCTCCGAGATTTTCTGGTCGGCCAACTTTCCAAAGCCGGTCGTGACGCCATAGACGACCCGATGCTCCGAGAGCATCTTCTCGACCACGCGTCGGGAGCGGCGCATCTTTTCAATCGCCTCCCGCGCGAGGCGAACGGGCCGCCGCCCGAGGACGACATCATAAAAATCGGAGCGTTTTAGGTCATGACCGGTGAGGTTCAAGGCGCGCATTTTGAGCATTATATTGGAATTGCCCTACGAGTGCAACGAGGGGAGGGGAAGAAGACCGAATGTCATCGGGAACGGGTTTGATTCATTTTATCTGACCCCTTTCCTTGAAATAGATAAATCGGTTAAAATGCGCGTATTGTTTGCATCGGTCGGGGCGTCTACAGGGAAGTAGGGAGATATCGGTGCGCCTTCCCAAAGCGCTTCACTTCGTGTGTACCAATTGGGAATATCATATTGCATTTTGTAAAGAATATGTTAGTCTGTAGGCGATTTCCGGCCCTATCTATCAAGGTAAGCGAGTCATGACGGCCCAAAAAGAATCAAGAGACGCCTTAAACGAGGCCCTTCATCTTTGTATTAAAAAAAGCCAGTGGTCGGAGGCGGTTGAGATCCTCAAGAAGCTGATGCGGCTTGACCCGACGAACACGATGTACTTACTTCGTGTGGGGGATTATTCCGCCAAGATCGGCGCTAAAAAAGAAGCGATCACCGCCTACCTCGGCGCCGGGGATGCCTTCTCGAAAAATGGTTTCCTGGTGAAGGCGATCGCGGCTTATAAGATGGCCCTCAATCTGGAGACGAACCATCCTGAGGCGCGGCAGAGGCTCCAGGCGCTCCATGCGGAGACCCGGGGGCAAACCGATCCGAAGATGATCTTGGATGTCACCCCCTCCCCCCTTGCCGCTCCGCGAACCGTCGAAACCGCTTCGCCCGAACCGGTCCCGTCCGAGCCGGAGGAGGCTGCGTTCGAGATTGAGCGGACCTCTTTTCCAGAGGAGGCCGAGCCGGTCGGGTCGCCGGTCTCTTCTGAAATCCCTGCCGTTGAAGAGCCGGTTCCGACCTCCTCTACGAAGCTTCCCCCCAATGATGTGATCCCACTCTTTGCCAATCTAACCCCGGAAGAGTTCGCTCAGGTTGTCGAGGGGACGACGCCGCGAAACTACCCGCCCGGCTCTTTCATTGTTCGTGAAGGGGACCCGGGAGATTCCATCTACATTATCGTCAAGGGTCAGGCCAAAGTGGTAACCAATACCGGGGGTCAGGAGATTACTCTCGGGATTCTAAACGAGAACGATTTTTTTGGTGAGGTGGCATTCTTGACCGGACGGCCCCGAACGGCCGATGTCGTTGCCGTATTTGAGACCGATCTTTTGGAGCTTCCGGGGGAAGCGGTCCGGGAGCTTCTGGTGCAGTATCCCCACATTCGGAGCGTCCTCGAAAGTTTATATATGAAGCGGATGCAGATCACGATCGATGCGATGAAGGGTGTGAAGGGGGCATTGTGAAGCGGGTTTGCGCGACCTGTTGAATTAGAGAAACCACCCGTCGACTGCCGAGCGAGGAGGAGAGAGCAGTGAGAGTGAAGGTGTTGGGTTGTTACGGCTCTGATTTCTACGAAAAGAAAAGAGGAAAGGCGATTCGCTACAACCCCTCCGGGTTTCTTATCAATAAAACGGTGGCGCTCGATGCAGGGACCCTCTGCGGCGCGCTCACCCTCTCGGAGCTGAGCCAAATCAGATATGTCTTCATCTCGCATGCTCACCTCGACCACATCCAGAGCCTTCCTTTTATGGCCGAAATTCTTTTCGGGAAGATTCAAAGCCCGGTGGTTATCGTCAGTATCGCCGAAGTTATTGAGGTTCTCCAGAAGCATTTTTTCAATGGTCACCTCTGGCCCGATTTCACGCGTCTTCCGACCCGGGAGAACCGGATCATCGCCTACCAGGTCATTCCGGTCGGAAAGCCGATCGAGGTAGAGGGGCTCAAGGTCACCGCCATTCAGGTCAGCCACATCGTCCCGACGGTCGGATTCATCATCGAAGAAGCGCAATCCGCCATCGTCTATAGCGGCGATACCTGGAAGACAGAGGAGCTCTGGAAGATCGCTTCTCAGATTGAACATCTAAAGGCCATCTTCGTCGAATCGTCCTTCCCGGATCAACTCTCCCGGCTGGCGATGATCTCGGGCCATCTCACCCCCAAACTGGCCTTCCAAGAGTTTAATAAAGTTCAGCGGCCCGATCTCCCCCTTTATGTTTACCATATGAAGCCTCCCTACTTGGATGAGATCCGGCGACAGGTCAAGGGATTTAAAAAGAAAGGGGTCCA
>JAHFEM010000041.1 GCA_023248505.1 Nitrospirota bacterium | reverse complement strand
AGAGCCAGGCCAGGAGGGTCCACCGTTGCGTCGCCTTGATCCACTCTTCCCCCAAGCGTCCAGAAAAAAGGGCCGCCATTGCGAACGAGAAGGGGATCGAGAGTCCGACATAGCCGAGATAGAGAAACGGCGGATGCATCACCATCGCCGGATCTTGCAAGAGGGGGTTTAAATCTCTTCCCTCCAGAGGCACCGGGAAAATTCGCTCGAACGGATTGGAGAGAAAGAGGATCAGGAGGAGGAATCCGGTCAAAACCGTCGACTCCATGGCGATCAGGTAGGGCATCACCGCCGGCTGCGTCTTCCAGTGAACGCGAACCGCCATCATGCAATAGAACGATAAGATTAAGGACCAAAGGAGCAGGGAGCCCTCGTGACCGCCCCAGAGGCCGGCCACTTTATAAAAGATTGGGAGCTTGCTGTTGGAGGTCGCATAGACATACTTGACCGAATAATCCTGGGTCAAGTAGGAGTAGACCATCGCCAGCACGCCGATCGAGATGAGAACGAAGTTGAGCGTGACGGCCTGGCGGCCGACCTCCACCCAAACGGCATCTCGCCTTTTCAACCCGACAATCGGAGCGGCTATTCCGATGACCGCGAGCACCAGCGCGGTGATGACGGCAAAATGCCCGATCTCAATGATCATGAATGTAACCTCCAGAGGAGGATTAGGTCAAATCGGATTCGATGGAAACGGATCGGAGAGAACGGGGCAGAAAGAGAGAACCTTTTACCCCGCGTTGACCTGATCCACGCTCATCTCATCCGTCTCCGCCTAACCCGTTCCTTGCCATTTATTCAACCTTGAGGGTTTTAAAGAAATCCTTTTTCGGCAACGCCCCTCCCGCCTTCTTCATTTCAATCGGCATGTAATCTTCCGAATGTTTCGCCATAATCATATGCGAGTGGAACGTCCGATCGGCATCCCAAAACCCTTCCACCACGGCCCCCTGGCCCTCTTTGAACAGATCGGGCGGCACCCCCTCGAAGGCGACCGGGATCTTCTCGGCCCCGTCGGTCAAATCGAATGTCAATCTCAAGGTATTCGGAACCACCTTGAGGCTCTCCTTCACCACCAGGCCGGCCACCCGAACCTTCTTTCCGTACTGTTCGGGGGCAAATGCGACCACCTCCGACGGGGTGACAAAGTAGATCAGGTTCTTTCCGAAATTGCCGAAAACCAAGTAGCCGATCCCGCCCAAGACGATCAGAATGCTGATAATGATCGCTGTCTTCTTACCTGTTTTCAAGCGGCTCCTCCGGTTGATAGACTTTTTCCTCTTTAATAAGAATATATAGCAATGCGACCTTTCGTTCCATATTAAAAAGAAAAATGCCCATCGGGAGCAATGAGATCAGGTAGGCCGCCGTCACAAACCCGTAATTCGGCATCAGAGACGTTTTTTCTGCTTCGAAGATGTGTGTCGTTGGATTCCACTTTCCCACCATCACCAGCGTTTTTAAATCCCGCAGGTTTTCCGACGCTTCACCGAGATACCGCACCGAGACCGTTGCTCCCTGCCCGGAGAGTTGAAAGGCCACCGGCCCCCCTTCGCCCTCCTTCACAATGCTTCCAGCCTCCACCCTTCCCAAGACACGGACTGTTTGGGTCGGCTGATCGTGGAGAAGCCGATCGGGAGAAATCGCCGTGACATCCCTATAGTAGCGCTGAATTCCGAGGACCCCGATGATCGCTGCAATGATCAGGACACCTCCCCACCGGATGTAAAACCACTTCATTGTCTGGCGGCCGCTCCTTCCCCTGGGCTACTGGCGGCCGCACCTTTCTTGAGGCCACTGGCGGCCGCTTTTTCTCCTAGGCGATCGGTTCTCATAAATGAACTTTACTGAGCATCCGTCCTCGTTTTGCCTCCAGCAGATGTTGTAGATAGAGCATCTGCGTCCGGACCATCAGCATGTAGGCGAAGAGGAGATAAAATCCGATCGACATGAGCAGCAGCGGGATCAGCATATCGCGCGCGATGGCAACACCCCGGGTCGAGATCGAGAGGGGCTGGTGCAATGTCCGCCACCATTCGACGGAAAAATGAATGATCGGAAGGTCGATAAAACCGACAATGGCGAGGATGGCGGCATAGGTCGCTTCTTTCTCTTTATCCTCCAGAAACGTCCGAAGCATGAGGTATCCGACGAGGATCAAGAGCATAATCGCAAAGGAGATCAGCCGGGGATCCCAGGTCCACCACGTATTCCAGGTCGGCTTTGCCCAGATCGAGCCGGTGATCAGAGCGATGAGGGTAAAGAAGATGCCGATCCCGGCGGCGGCATGGGATACATTATCAACGACCGGATCACGCTTCCAAAGGTACCAAAGACTTCCGCCGAAGAGGACGGTATAAGCAAACATGGCGCTCTGAGCGGCCGGAACATGGATGTACATGATGCGGACCACCTCACCCTGATAATAATCGGGCGAAGAGGTGACCAGGCCCATATACAGGCCCACCATGATGAGAAGTCCGGCCGCAACACCGAACCATCCCTCGTAGCGTTGAAGTTTTGCAATCAGGCGACTGACCACCATGGTTAATAATCCAGGATGAATTCAAAAACCCAAAAAGAAACAACCATAAAAATGGCATCAAAGACAATCAACAGCTTGATCCAATCGAGATAGAGCGGGAGAGGATCGCCACTGAACACGCCACGGGTCGCTTCGACCGCACCGATAAAGATCGGGACCGCCAACGGCAAGAGGAGGATGGGAAACATCACCTCCCGTGCCCGGATCTGAACCGTCAAAGCGGAGAAGAGGGTGCCTAACGCGGAAAGACCGATCGTTGCCGCCACAAATATTAGCAGAATCATGGGGATTTTTTCAAGTACATCCAGATTGAAGAAGAGGATAAACATCGGGAAGAGAATGATTTCCACAATGAGCATAAAAAGGGCGTTTCCGACAAATTTACCGAGGTAAATCGCCCCTTTTGGCGCAGGGACGATTTGAAAGTATTCCATGCAATCATTGTGGACTTCGGCCAAAAAGGATTTCCCCAGTCCGATGATTCCGGTGAAGCCGAAGGCGATCCAGATGATCCCCGGCATCAGCTCTTTGGAGGTCTTTGGATCGAGCGAAAAACTAAAACTGAAGATCAAGATCACGATGAGAGCGAAGAAAAACATAGAAGAGATGTTTTCGCGGCTGCGCAGTTCGCTCAAGAGATCCTTCCATGCGATCCACCGTATCACATTAAAAAAGTGCATGGGCCGTCAAAAGCTCGCTGATCGCCAATTCTCGCAGCTCTCCCCGATTTAAGACGCCGGCGCGCTGGGCCACCTCGGCCGCCTTGGCCCGGTCATGCGCCGTGATGAAGACCGTCGTCCCCTCCTGGGTGACCTCCCGAATGTAGAGGTTCATCATATCCACCCCCCGTTCGTCAAGCGAGGCATAGGCTTCATCCAAAAGGAGCACCTTGGGCCGAACGAGCATCGCCTTGGCAATGGAGAGACGTTTTTTCATCCCTGCGGAAAGATGCCGGCTTTTCAAAGAGGCAAAGGCGCCGATCCCAACGCGATCGAGGGCCCGTTTGATCTCAGGGTGGGTCGGATTTCCTCCGCGGAGGCCGATGGCAAACCGGATATTCTCTAAAACACTGAGGTCATCGTAGAGGTAGGATCCGTGGCTGATTAGGAAAAAAGACTCGCGGACCTTCATCTTCTCCCGGAGCCCATCATACCCGCTGATCTCAAACCGGCCGCTTGTCGGACGATGGAGTGTCGCCAGGATTCTCAAAAGGGTCGTTTTGCCCGCGCCGTTCGGTCCAAACAGGGCGTAACATTCGCCTTCTTTAACCTCAAACGAAACCCGATTCAGAACCTGGAAATGCCGGAAGGACTTACTCAGCTCTATTCCTCGGATGGCCGCCATTCTACAGTAAGTCCGTCTCCCTCAACATTCGAAAAACGGATAGAAAATCGATCCGTCTACCGGTAAAGTTCCGAATCTTAGCATGGTTTCAGGAGAGGGGTCAAGCGACGGGAAATCACGCCGACAAGGGAAAAACCGCCCCGTCAAGAGAGGGGATTCCACCCTCTCTTTCTCCGAAAAGGCCGTTTCATCTATTCTAGAATGAAACACAAAACGATTGACGGCTTATTGATGAAGGGAGTAATCTTCCTGGCGCTCGGAGGAAGAGCGAAAAATCACCGGCGCTTCCCTCCGAGATGAGATTATCCGCATCCACACCCGCCGGCATGGGAATGGCCGCCGGAAACGGGGCCAGCGGGAGGAGAAGAGGGGGTCTCTCCGTTCGTTTTGGAGGCGAAGGTCGAAAACATCCGCTGACTTTTCTTCTCCCCGCAACGGGGGCAAGGCGTCTCCTCCGGCTTGGCCGAAAGAGATTGTAATAAGGTAAATTGTTGCTTACATTCCAGGCACGTATATTCGTAAATCGGCACGGTTTCCTCCGGATGTCGTCTTGACCGATATTGATAGCACAACAAGCCGACCCTTTTCAAGGAAATCAAAGCCCTCCTTCGGGAAAAAACAATGCGGATCTTCACGCATACTTTCGTACTGACCGTCCTCTTCCTCTCAGCGTGGATCACCCCTTCGATCCGGACCGCCGGCGAGCAGCGAGAAGACGCCCTCCCTTTCTTGGAGCAGGACGGGCTCCTTCCGATCGGAACCATCGTTCCCCAGCCCTCCCCTCCTGATGCCCTCTCGGATCGACCGACACCCGTCGCGATTCGGATCATCAATCGGCGGAAAACCCCCGTTTATCTTCAGGGATTCCGTGGGGGAAAAGAGCGGGTTCAGATCTACCTCTATCATCGGGAAGAGAAAGAGGGATGGAAACCCTTCTTCGAATTCCTCCCCTGCGATCTTCCCACCTGCCGCGGCCTCCATGCCCCTCAAACAAGCTGCCCGAAGCCGACGCCTTTTGTGGTTACTCTCGGACCGGCCGGAAGCGCCGACTCTTTTAAAGAGATTCCCTGGGAAGGCTCTCTCTACCAACGCAATGAGGCGACCCAGGAAGATCGAAGCCATCGGTATTGTTATAAAGGATGGACGCCGAAAACAGGACGGATGCGGGTCGAGATCGAGTTCTCCGACACCGTTCAGAAGGGGAGCGACCAGGGCGGAATCATCGGCGCACGGGATCACGCCGTCATCGAATTCGACCTCCCTCCGGCTCGCCCCAGCTATGAAATGGTCATCGGAGAAGATTCCAGCCCCGGCGCCTCACCCTCTCTCGACCGATAAAAGGGCCGTTTTGAGGAGACCCGATTTCCCACGGACCGATCGACGGCCTCGTTGACAACCGTCCAGAAGAGAACACGCTTTGCATTTCTCCCAATCCCGGTCAATCGGGCAGGCCCCGGAGATCCCGAGATGGCAGAGGCCGAAATCATACTTCAGCGGGTCCGCCGGATCGAACGCTTTGAGGCTTTGGGTGATCTCCTTTGCCATTTTCCAGTCGGGGCTCTTCCGTTTGGTTAATCCGAGGTAACGGGCAATCCGGATGATATGGGTATCGAGCGGAATGATTAACTTGGCGGGCGGAATCTCCTTCCAGAGGCCGAAATCGACTCCGTCGTTCGAACGGACCATCCAGCGCAGATAAAGATTCATCCGCTTGCAAGCGCTCCCCTGGGAGGGAGAAGAGAGCAGTTGGCGAAGACCGTCGGGAATCTCCCGTTTGCCTCTTTTGCCATAGACAGGCAAGGGGTCGACGGAAAAAACCGCCGCGATAAATCGAGAGAGGGTCGGACCGAGATCCTCCTCCTCTTCACGGTAGAGCGATTGGAAGAGCTGTCCGACCGATCCGAACCGCTGGACAACCTGGCTCATCAGGTAGATAAAACAGAAGAGGTCGTCGGTCGTGTTGAGCCGATAATAAATCCCCTGGAAACGAGGGCGCTCGCGATCCGGATCGAACCGGGCCAAATAAGCGTAGGGCCCTCCCTCCATCAAGGTCAAAAGCTTCTCCACCGCCGCCTTGAAGAGATCGACCCGGCCATAGGCCAAGGCCGCGGCAAGCCAGCCGACGATCTCGATCTCTTTTGGATCGGTGTATCGATGCGGAAGCTCGACCGGATCGTCTTTGATCCGCTCGATGTGAGGGTGTTGGTGATAGAACGCCTCTAGAAGCGGGGTGAGTCTTTCTCCTTGCTTGGACGTCATGAGATTAACTCCTTCCGCCGGACCGGCTGTCGACGACACACTCTCCAGGGATTAGAAAATCCCCGCCTCTTTCTGAAGCCAGCGAACATAGCGAACAATTTCGCCGACCTCCTCCGGCTGGACCCCTTCGATTTTCGGCATATCTCCGAAATTCCAATGATGGGCGCGGACCCCCCTCTGGGCGGCCAATTGAAACGCGGCGTCGCCATGGTGATTCGGCTCATAGATTTTCGAAAGAAAGGCCGGCCCGTGGTCGGTTCCCCTCGCTCCTTCCCCATGGCATCGTGCGCAATGGGTGTTGAAGAGCGCCTCTCCCTTGGCCAGCTCGGCCGGCGCCTTCCGGACAGCCCCCGACGGAGAACCGGGGGAAGAGGATTTCGATTCGCTGCAGCCGACGCAGAGGAAGGCCGTCACGAGGAACACGAAGATCATTCTTTGACTCATTCTCTTTCTCCACAATGAATAGGGCGTCGCTATCATATCGACCTGCCGCGGCGCTGTCAAACGAGAGGTTTCCGCTCTTGGGATGGATCAGGCCGGGTTCGGGAATGAAGCGCCCCAGGCTTGACTCACTCGCGCCGCCCCGATATGATCATCCTGACGAGAGGAAGGGTATCGAATCATGCCTTTAAAAGATAAACCGGCCCTCTCTCCGAATGCAATGACCGTTCTGGAGAGGCGGTATCTCAAAAAAGACCCGGAAGGTCGATTGATCGAAACTCCCGATGAGATGTTTCGCCGCGTGGCGAACAATATTGCGGAGGCCGATCGCCGCTATCGATCTCCTTCCCAAGTCGCGGAGACGGCCGAGACCTTCTACGACCTGATCTCTTCCCTTGCGTTCCTTCCGAACTCTCCCACGTTGATGAACGCCGGAAGGGAGCTTCAGCAGCTCTCGGCGTGCTTCGTCCTCCCGGTTGAAGATTCGCTCGAATCGATCTTCGACGCGATCAAAGAGACGGCGCTGATTCACCAAAGCGGCGGCGGAACCGGCTTTTCGTTCTCGCGCCTTCGCCCCAAAAACGATCCTGTTCTCTCGACCTCCGGGATCGCTTCCGGTCCGGTTTCGTTCATGCGTGTCTTCAACATGGCGACCGAGGTCATCAAGCAGGGAGGCGCCCGGCGGGGGGCGAACATGGGAATTCTGCGGGTCGATCATCCCGACATTCTTGAATTCATCACCATCAAAGAAGATTCGAAGGAGATGGTCAACTTTAATCTCTCGGTCGCCCTGACCGACCGGTTCATGGAGGCCCTCCGGAAGGAGGAGCGCTACCCGCTGATCAACCCTCGGACCCAGAACGTGGTGAGACATCTTCCGGCCCGGATGGTTTTCGACCAGATCGTCCATTCGGCTTGGATGACGGGAGACCCGGGGATCATTTTCATCGATCGGATTAATCGGGATAATCCGACGCCGGACCTCGGCGCATTTGAGGCGACGAATCCCTGCGGCGAACAGCCGCTTCTTTCGTATGAATCGTGCAACCTGGGATCGATCAATCTCGCAACGATGCTCCTGCAAAACAGGGAGGGGGTCGATTATACGAAGCTGCAGGAAACCATCCGCAAGGCGGTCCATTTTCTGGATAATGTCATCGACCAGAATCAATACCCGCTTCCGCAAATTGCCGAAGCGACCTACCGAACCCGGAAGATCGGTCTGGGCGTCATGGGCTTCGCAGACCTCTTAACCGAGTTGAGAATTCCTTACAACAGCAATGGGGCGCTGGCGTTCGCGGAGGAGATCATGTCCTTTGTTCGAAGGGAGGCGCGAAACGCTTCCGCCGCGCTTGCGGAGGAGCGGGGAACTTTCCCGGCGTACAGTCAAAGCATTTATGCCCGCCAAGGGCTCCGGCTCCGGAATGCCACCACCACCACGATCGCCCCGACCGGAACCCTCAGTGTGATCGCCGACTGCTCGAGCGGAATCGAACCGCTTTACGCTCTCTCGTTTCACCGCCGCGTTCTCGGTGGGCTTCGCCTTCCGGAGCTCAATCGCCGCTTCGTGCAGATCGCCCGAGAGAAGGGGTTTTATTCCGAAGCGCTGATCGCCAAGGTCGCTGCAACCGGATCGGTACAAGGTTTGAATGAAGTTCCGAAGGAGCTCCAGCAGATCTTCATGACCGCCCACGACACCTCCCCCGAATTTCATGTGAAGATTCAGGCGGCCTTTCAGCGGCACACCGACAACGCCGTTTCAAAAACGGTGAACTTCCCGAAAGAGGCCACCCCCAAAGAGGTCGAGGAGGTCTTTCTCCTCGCCGACCAGGAGGGCTGCAAGGGGGTGACGATCTATCGGGATCTTAGCCGGGAGGAGCAGGTCCTCGCCTGCTCACAGACCGAATACTGCTAACCCTTCCGTCCAAATAAGTCGGCGCACAGATCCCCACCGTATAAAGAGTCGGGGTAAGAATTCGCTTCAGATTGCGGCGATCGGATAAAAGCCGCCTTGACAAGCCGAGGCCGATTCATTATCTTCGCCCTGAAGCGCGGGAGGGAGGACATCATCGAGCTACGGGTTTGCCTGCTGGGCAGTGGAAGCGGGGGAAATGCGGCTTATATCGGCCACCCCGGCAACGGAAAGAGCGCGGGGGCGGGGGTTCTGATCGATGCCGGTCTCCCTGCCGGACAGATCCTCTCCCGCCTTCGCGCCATCCAGGTCGATATTCAACAGATCAAAGCGGTTCTCATCACCCACGAGCATCAGGATCATGTTCATGGGGCAGATGTCCTTGCGCTGAAATATAATATTCCGATCTATGCCAATGAGGAGACCCGCCGAGCCGCCAAGAATTTAAGAAAGCTCCCGACGTCGGTCCATCTTTTCGAAACCGGCTCGCCCTTTCGGATCGACC
>JAHFEM010000411.1 GCA_023248505.1 Nitrospirota bacterium | reverse complement strand
CTTATCGATCCGCTCCTTGGCGAGAACCGCATGGAGATTGTCGTAGCTTCCAATGATTCTCGGGTTCACCAGACTCTGTCCGATGCGGCTTCGGTCTTCATCCAGAAACCCGACCACCTTCATCCCGAGCCCTTTTCGTTTCAACACCTCTTGCGCCACGCGTCGGGCCACTTCCTGCGTTCCCAGGATCAAAATCCGGTCTTCCATCTTCCCCAGAAAACGGCTGTAGAAGGTTCGCCATCCGAAGATCAGGAGGAGGCTGAGAATCACGGAGAGGCGAAAGCTTTTCCCCAAAGGGAACCAGGCCGGGAAAAGGGAGACGACTCACCACAAAATCAGCAAACCGATCCCTCCGGCGCGAACCAGCCGGATCAGATGCCCCTGATCGGGCGGGAAAAGGGATAAATCATACAGATCGCTGTAATAGAGGGTCAGATGGAAGAGGGCCGCGAGGATCAGCCCCTGCGCCAAAATCAGGGGGCCGTCCGCGTGAAGCGACGGCTCGGAAAGGGAAAACATCAATACGCTCACCACGACGGAAAACCAGATCAGGAGATCCTCCGTCAGGCAGAAGAAAACACTCCGCGTGGGAAGGGCCCGATTAAAAAGCTTAACCATCGCTGTCGCCTCTCGCTTCAATCGCTTGCGCCGAGTAGGTCTTTTGGTAGGTCGCATAGATGCCGCTGTATCGCGAAGACCGTTCGAAATCGACGCCGTTGAGGATCACGCCGATCCAGTTTTGTAGGTCGATGCTCTGCATCGCCAGGGTCAGCGTTTCGGCCGAGGTGCTCCCGGCGCGGAGAACCAGGAGCGCGCCGTCGACTTTTTCTCCCAACACGGCCGCATCGGCCAGGGGGAGAATCGGCGGGGTATCGAAGAAGACCGAATCGAACCGCTCCGACAGAAGCGTCATGAGCTTGTCCATCTTGGTGGAGCCGAGCCATTCCGGCGAGGCGGCGTTCGCTCTTCCCGCGGGGAGAAAAGAGAACGAACCGGGCGCCAGCAGCGGGTGTTCGATCGGAACCAAGGCCGTTTCCAGCGGGCTTCGCTCTTCCAGAACATCGACCAACCCCTCCTTCATCCGCGTCCCGAAGAGCCGGTGGAGCGACGGGCGCCGCAGATCGCAGTCGACCAGCGCCACCCGTCGGTCCTTCGACTGCGCCATGCTGATGGCCAGGTTGGCGGCGGTCATCGATTTTCCCTCCCCCACGGCCGGGCTGGTGATGATGAAGGTCCGAAATCCCTTTTCCTGAGACAAGTGCTCGATCCGGGATCGGAGAACGCGGTACTGCTCCGCCGCAATCGCTTTCGGATCGGTCAGAACGACCAGGTGGTCGTCAAAACGGGCGCTTCCCAACAGCTTTCCACGCATCTCTCTCTCCTCATCTTTCCTGGAAACGGACGGTCGCCGCATCCAACCGGCTGAGGCGCATTGGATTTTGATATAAATAAAACAGCGTCAAGCAAAGCAGGATCAGGCTCAACCCCCAGATCAACCGACGCCGGATCCGGACCTTTCTCAGATCTCCGGCGGTTTCCACCTGCGGGATGCAAACCAACACCGGCAGCCCGAGGTACTGTTGAAGGTCGCCCGCATACCGGAACGTCCGGTCCGACATCTCCGCCAACGTCGCCAATCCGACGCCGACGCCGAGACCGATGAGCGAGCCGATCAAGGCGACCAGGGCCCGGTTCGGCTTATACGGCTTCATCGGAAGGGTGGCTTCATCGATGATCCGGGCCTCGGCATTCTGAAACTCAGAATCGACTGTGCCGCTTTTTATCTCCTTCGTTGCGGCTTCCCCGGCCGCCCGTTTCTCCGCCGACAAGACCGCTTCCATCTCGTTGATTTTCTTTCTCAGGCTGATCAACTCGGGATAATCCTTGGTGTAGGTCGTCTGAAGATCGGCCATCTGCGCGTAGAGTTCTTTAAGCTTGGTCTCCAGGAATTGAACCTGCGGATTGGCGGGAATCGCGGTGACCTGCTGCTGCAGCAAGGAAATGAACTGCTTCGCGATTCGATTGGTCGCATTCATCACTTTTTCCGGCTCCCTCCCGTCGTAGGAGATGCTGAAAACGTCGTTCGCCTTGATGTCGATCCGGACATCTTTTCGCATCTGCTCGATAATTTCATCCGAGGTCTTCTGACCCGCCCACTCCGGATAGAGCGATTCGGCTTCGATAACCGGCTGCAGGAAGGTGCGGCTGTAGATCACTTCGCTGAGCGCCTTCAGACGGTTTTCCATCCGGTAGAGATCATAGGTCCGCGCCACCTGTTCGGAAAAGCGATGGGGTTGAACGAGAACGATCGAGGTGGCCCGATAGATCTTCTGGAGCCGGAAGGCGATCACCACCGAGGCGATCGAAACGATCAGCGCCGTCAGCCAGATCCAGTGCTTTCTTCGATGAAGCCACTCGAGAAGATAGCCGATTGAAATGGGGTTCTGTTCACGCATTGTTGTCCCTTTTACAAGTGCGGAGCGTTTTTATTGCGGCTTGCGGCTTGCGGATTGAATGAAACCGCTTCACGGTTTTGACTCCGCATTCCGCAATGCCTTGATTACGGCACCACCAAGGTGTCTCCGGAGGCGAGAAAAAGATGGTCCCCCGAGATCCTTCCCTGGAGAATGTCGCTGTAGTTAACGCGAATCCAATGGGTCTCCTTGCCGCTCTTTCGGATAATCACCATCCGATCGGGCGCAGCAAATTCGTTAAATCCTTCCGCCATGGCGATGGCATCCAACACCGTAAGATCGCTTCGGAGCGGATAGATCCCCGGCTTCTTGACCTGTCCCAAGACGGAGACCTTCGAGCTGTTGATCTCCTTGACGATGACGGTGACCCCCGACACCTCCACAAATTTCTCCAACCGCTTCGAAATGACTTCCCGGAGAACCGACGGCGTCATTCCCCCGGCCTGGACATCATTGATCAGAGGGAGGGTGATCTTCCCGTCCGGACGGACGCGAACCTCTTTCGATAGGGACTCGTTCTTCCAGACGACGATTTGCAGAAGGTCGTCCGGACCGATGGTGTAGGATCGCTCTTCGGAGGGGACCGGCCGCCTGAAGTTGGGCACCTCCGTGATCGGATCGACACACGCCGCTAAAATCA
>JAHFEM010000410.1 GCA_023248505.1 Nitrospirota bacterium | reverse complement strand
AAATTGCTTCTGAAAAGAAAAGAGGACGTGATGAATCTGGAACAAGAGGCCTATCTGATCGGTTTTTTGCATGCCGCCCGCGTGCCCGGGAATCCCACCCTCCACCACCGGGATCGGGAGGTGATGCAAGAGGCCGCCGCCCTCCTCGTTCTGGCCTGCCGACAGAGAAAAATCCCGAATGTCCAACGCCACCACCCGGAGCGGACACTTCATGGGACCCGAACCGAAGCGATCCTAACCCTTCCCGACGAGATCATCCGGGAGATCGACCCGCCGCTCCCGGCGGTCTTCGACCGCTATCGAAACCTTCAGCCGCATCTGGAGCGCGGAATTCTGGAAGGATGCGGAACCCTCTGCTACAAAAAAACGATCCGGGGGATCGGGATCAGCTTTACCTCTTTCGATCGCGGATGGCTCTCCGATCTCCGCGAGGAGATCCAGAAACACCACCCCTGCGGATCGATGGCGAAGAGCGAGCGCGGGAGCCATTGGTTCAGCATTGAGGATGAAGCGACCCGCCCCTACGCCGATTGGCTCTATGGCGATCCGGCCGCCCCGCATTCCAAGGCCCGCCGGAGAAAGCTGCAACAGGTCCTGGGAGAGATCCGCGCGTCCGCGCCGTGAGCCTTTTTCAACCGGAACCCGCTCGATCGAACGGATCCTCCCGGACCCGGAAGGCATAACAAGCCCGATCCTACCAAGGATCGGCGCTTTCGCCTCCTGCCCCTCTTCTCCGGGCCGGGAAGATCGGATCGAATGCTCCCTTTAGCCTGATCCGACGTGAGAGTAATCCATCGTCCAGAGGATCCAAACAAAGAGGCCCAGCGAACCGAAGAGAAGCAACGCAAGGCCATATTGATCCAAGAACTCATAGAAGAGATTCAACCCCGCCTTGAACGGCGCCAGGAATCCTCTCCGACCCGATGGAGAAGTCCCTGATACGGCCTCTCCGAAATGGCCGGCACGGCCTCCGGAAGAAGGTGCCATTTTCCATCGCCACGGCATAATTCACACTCCTTTCTGATTGAGGTTTATTTCCCCTGACCCTGCGGAGGGATTCCTCCCGCCGCCTTGTCAAAGCCCCCCTTCATACATTATCTTCCTACATTTCGATCATTCTTTATGTAAGAAGGATTACATTGGCGTTCAGGTGGAATGCGGCGTGATGATGGAAATGGAGGGAGATGAAGGGCATTTTTTGAGCGGGAGAATGTGCGCCGGCATGGGACCCATGCCGGCGCACTGAAGAGACTAAGAGAGGAGATTGACTTCCGTTGCCGCAATCGTCGGATTGGGCGTGGTCGTGGTATCGAGTTTTCCCTCGACACGGACCTGATGATTGAGAAGGGTGTTCGGTGCGGCCGGATCGCCATTTTGATCTTTGATTTCGGTCTGGGCGTCGATCGTGACGGTGTACAACTTGTCGGCGCTGTCTTTGAGGACAAAGCCGGTCACGTCGGTCCCGGTCACATTGATCGACTCTGCGGTTCCCTCCAGACGGGTCTGCATGGAATCCGGAGCGGTCGGCGGCAGGGTTATCTCGGTGGCGAGGAGCTGATTGTTCTCCACCTTCCCTTCCACCTCGATCGGCTTCTGAAGCGCCCCTTGCAACCGATCACAGACCTCCGAAGCCGGAACCGCCTGATCGTCGGCGGTGATCTCCGTCTCCGCGTTGAGGATCACATCGATCTCCCCGCCGCTGAAGGTGACGCGGATCGTCTGCTGATCGCAATCGACCGCCAAGAGGGTCCCGGTGAATTCGAGATGACTCGCAACCGGCTCTCCTTCTTCGATTTGAACGATGGATGCGTGAATGCCTCCGCCCTCCTCGCTGGTTCCGAGGACCTCGACGAACTGATCGGCTTGAAGCTGTTCGCAGGAGGCAAGCTGAGCCGCCCTTCTCCGTCCCTCGTCTTCTCCCTCATCCCCTCCGTGGAAGGAACCGTCTTTCTGGACAATCAGGGCGTCTTCCAGGTTGACGGTGATCGGATCGCCCTGCCGCGGGTCGAGCGTCATCTCATTCTGACTGCAGTCCACCGACACAATCCGCCCTTCAATCTTGACGAAATCGGTCGACTCTTGCTCTCCATTCACCCGGACGCGGATCACCGGCCGGAGGATGAACTTGCCGTTTCCAGTCTCGATCAGGTGAATCGACTTGCCCGGAACGAAGTCGAAGAGGACCTCGCTGGTGTTGTCCGCGGTGATGACGAGGTGATGCTTGAATTTGAGGATGATTTTCTGAGAGGGAACGACCACATCATGTCGAACCCCGTCGCTGTCGATGAACCAAGCCTCCTCGATCTTAATACGGGCTTTGTCGTAATCTCCCGCCGGAAGGTCGACCAGGGCGACCAGATCGGCCCGGCCGTGAAGGGTCAGCAGATCGACCGATTTGTTCGGAGGGCCGCTGAAGACCGGGATCCATCCCCCCGCTTCGAGCTTCAAGGACAGATGGCTGAAGGTGACCCAAATTTCCTTGGCCGAGGTAATGACATTGCCATTGCGATCGGTGATCTTCTCTTCAAACCGGTCGGTGAGAAGAATCGACGCCTTTCCGTTTCCGGAACCGGAAGAAGCGCCGCCTCCGCCACCGCCGCAGGCGGTCATCAACGACATTAATAAGAAAAACGACACAACAAACCGGATTGGTTGCAGTATTTGAAGCATTCGAGACAAATACTCCTTTCTTAAATACAGCGCCCGGCTGAGCCCATCCCAGCCAGCAAGTCCATGTTAACCGAACGCTTTTGAGCAGTGCAAGGGTAAAGTAGGTATATTTTGGGACCCCTTGCTTTCTCGATGAGACCCGTTTTGAGTCGGATCGGCGCGCCTTGATCGAATGAAGGAGACGGCGGAGCGGGTCAGAGACCGAAGAGAATTCCAATCGGGAAGGGTTCGATTTGAACGAGGGGGAAGAGAGCACTCCTAAAATCGCGGGATCAACTTCTCAGATTCAATGCGATACAATACTCGCAGTGGGTGGTAGATAGACCGATCCGAGAACCATTCATCCGGGGGGAATCCTTTTTTTGCGCCCCCCCCGGGCACAATCCGGGCCAATTTCAACAGCTGAGAACTCGGTTTCAGACCGGTCCGTTCGACCGCGGCCAGGTTGATCGCAAAGCGGACCCGGTTT
>JAHFEM010000409.1 GCA_023248505.1 Nitrospirota bacterium | reverse complement strand
GCGGAACCGAATCTCAAGACTGGGCCCAGATGCTCACCCGGATGTACATCCGTTGGGCCGAGCGGAAAGGATATCGGGTTGAAACGCTCGACCTGCTGCCGGGGGACGAAGCAGGGATCAAGAGCGTGACCTTCTCCGCGAAGGGACCTTACGCTTACGGCTATTTAAGATCCGAGAGCGGCGTTCATCGCCTCGTTCGAATCTCGCCGTTTGACGCCAACAAGAGAAGGCATACGTCGTTTGCGTCGGTCTTCATCTCTCCTGAAATTGAGGATGACCCCGATGTGGTCATCAACGAAAAAGACCTTCGGATCGATACCTATCGGGCCAGCAGCGCCGGGGGCCAACATGTCAATAAAACCTCCTCGGCGGTTCGGATTACCCATCTTCCGACCAACATCGTCGTTCAGTGCCAGAACGAACGATCCCAACTCCAGAACAAAGCGGTCGCCATGACCGTTCTTAAATCGCGCCTCTACGAGCTTCAGCAAGAGCAAAAAGAGGCGGAATTATCGAAATTCACGGGGGAGAAAAAGGAGATCGGATGGGGACACCAGATCCGATCCTATGTTTTTCAGCCGTATCAAATGGTCAAAGACCACCGGACCGGCCTGGAAAAGGGGAACGTGACGGCGGTGATGGATGGAGAGATCGATCCCTTTATTGAGGAATATCTGAAACGGCAGAAGAAGAAGGAGGAGTCGTCATAAAAAAACGCTCAAGAAGCATCTTGACCTCCTTGATCGTGAATGGCTTTTGAAGAAAAAGGTTGCCTGTCTCCTTGAGGAATGAAACCGTATCCGGATTGGCCACGTCTCCCGTGACAAAAACGATCCGCTTGGCCAGGTCGGGGAAACGCTCCTTAATTTTCAAATAAAACTCTTTCCCATCCATCCACGGCATTTTCATATCGAGGAAGATGGCGTCGTATTCCTGATCTTTTAATTTTCCCGCCGCATCCCGGCTGTCGGACGCCTGATCGACCTGATAACCGATCTTCGAAAGCAGATGGGTGAGCAGATCGAGAAGAAGCGGCTCATCATCAATGATCAGGATTCTTTTGAGCATGACCCCTTTCGGCTGGAATCCTTGCGCTAGAATCCTCGCCGGTTGTTATGGTCGACCTATCAAGCCTCTTGATCGATTTTAACAAATCCCTTTTGGATGGCATACCGGATCAGCTCGGCCAGATTCCGAAGGGCGAGTTTATTCATAATGTTCGCCCGGTGAGTCTCGACCGTCTTGACACTAATCCCAAGCTTTTCAGCCACTTCTCTATTTTTATAACCGTCTGCCACAAGACGCACAATTTCGGTTTCACGTTTGGTTAAGGATCTCTTTTCCGGCATTCTCTTCCTCTTTATGAGTTCAACATGAATGGGTCGCTTTCCGAAGGGAGGGGACGATTACGTAAAAGGGAAACACAGAACGGTGGGGGGAACAACGGTCGAAGCATCCATAGCAGGCTTCGTTTTTCGATGATTAAGCCGGCCTTCCAAGAAAACCGGAGCACTTTTCTATTCCTTCTTGCCAATCCGACCTCTTCTCGCAATCGACCGCGCCGCTCCTCCGCCGACTCCCGGACATTCAGATGTCCGATCCGAACAAGAAATATTCCAAGTAAGGATAAAAGCAGCTAATAGTTATAACGTATTGCAATGCATTTGTAAATCAGGGGACTCCCTGACGTCTTACCCAAGACGGGGACGGTATTGAAAAGCCGGGAGGATTGCCTAGAGAAAGTCAGGATTCCTGCGAATGGGCGACCTCGACCCATCCTTTCTGGATGGCATATCGGATCAAGCCTGCCGCATTGTGGATATTCAATTTTTGCATGATATGGGATCGGTGCGTTTCAATGGTCTTGGAACTGAGGGAGAGGTAAGTGGCAATACTCTTGCTGGTATGGCCCTCCGCAATCAGTTGAAGCACTTCCCGCTCACGGGTCGTCAACGGCTGGGACTGTGTTGTGCTGCGGGTGTTCGGCCCTCCGCCGACGTACTCTTCAATAATCGATTTAGAAATCGGAGGACTGAGGTAGGATTCGCCTCGATCAACGGCGTGGATGGCCGTGATCAGCTCTTCTATGGCGGAGCCTTTGAGCAGATAGCCCGAGGCGCCCGATTGAAGAATTTTAAAGATATACTCCTTCTCTGCATGCATCGTGAGAATCAAGATCTTGATCTGAGGAAGCCGTTTTTTAAGCTGGCGGGTCGCTTCCAGACCGTTGAGGCCGGGCATACTGATATCCATGATAATGATTTCGGGGAGGAGTTGCTTGGCCAGCTCGACCGTCTCATCCCCATCCTGCGACTCTCCGATAACCTGAAGCTCCGGATAGGTCTCAAGAAGTTTTCTCATCCCCTGACGGACGATGGTGTGATCGTCGGCGATCATGATCTTAATTCTTCTCGTCATCACGATCCCCTTTTTACGATTGGAACCTTAATTGAAATTCGCGTTCCCTGGCCCGGGTCCGAGTCGATGAAAAATGTCCCCCCCGCCAATTCGACCCGCTCCTTCATTCCCAGGATACCGAGACCCCGGCGAATCATCGGTGGAGCGGAGAAGTACCGCTTCACTTCAAAACCCTTCCCGTCATCAGTGATGTAGAGATGGACATGGACGTCCTTCTTCTCCAAAGAAAGGATGACCGATTCCGCCTGTGCATGCTTGGCAACATTGGTGAGCGCTTCTTGAATCACCCGATAGAGGAGGATCTCGATCTTCGCCGAGAGCCGCTTCTGCAGCCCGGTCGTCTGGAGGTGAACCGCGGTTCGAGTGCGCTTGGAATACTCCTCGATGTACCAGCGCAACGTCGGCACCAGGCCGAGTTCGTCCAAAATCGCGGGACGCAGATCATAGGAGAGCCGCCGGAGCTCCTCCATGATCTTTCCGACCTGGATCTTGACCTCTTCGATCCGCTCCCGGACCGCTTTCTCGGAGGGGGCGAGTTCTTTCTCCACCCACTCGAGATTCATCTTGATTCCGGTGAGCGCCTGGCCGGCCTCATCATGCAACTCTTGGGCAATGCGCCGTCTCTCTTCCTCTTGAATATTCACAATCGCGGAAGAGAGGGTCTGCAGGCGCTCCATATGCTTGGTGACCGCCTGATAAAGGGTGGCATTTTCGATGGCGA
>JAHFEM010000408.1 GCA_023248505.1 Nitrospirota bacterium | reverse complement strand
GCTGAAGCGTCACCGCCTCGGACATCTTCTTCCGCTCCAGCGCCTGTCTCACCGATTTCTTCAATTCGTCCGGATGGGCCGGCTTTAAGAGGTAGTCGCTCGCCCCGCGCCGCAGCGCCTCGATGACGGTATCGATGGAGGCATGTCCGGTCAGCAGTACGGTGGCCAGGGTCGGCTGGATCTTCTCGATCTCGGTATGAAGCGCCAGTCCGGTCCCATCGGGCAGGTGATGATCGATGATGGCAACATCGTATCCGCCTCGGCGCAATTTCTCCAGCGCTTCTTTCCCCGTTCGCGCCGAATCGACGACATAACCCTCCAGCCGCAGGATCTCCTCCAACGTCGCCACGAGGTGCGGTTCATCATCAATGATTAAAATTCGTTCCGGCATGGTCCGGCTGTTGAGGAGCCCCCCCTTCAACCCTCAAGGTGCTGGTGAAACCAATCCACCAAGAAGCGGCGGAAGGGGGCGGCATAGAGCGATTGATAAAAGGATCCCGGAGGGGAGCAGAAAATGGACTGAGCAAAATAGGTCATATGCATCAGCCGAAAAACTTCAAAGAGGGGAAGCGCCTGCGCCAACGCCGTTCCCCTCCCTCGGTCTGATCCGGCCTCCCCACGACCGTTCAGATAAGCTTCCAAGAAAACCGACTGCATCTGGGACAACAGCGCCCGGTCAATGGTTCGGTAACGGAAGAGAAGGTCCAGGGCGCAGTGGAAAAAGGCCGCATCATAAGAAGAGAAGCCGGTGGTAAAATTTTGAAAATCGGCCAGGTAGAGATGCCGGTCCCCGATCATGAGGTTCCAAGGGGCAAAATCGGAGTGCTGCAAAGTCATCGAAGGAAAGGGGGATTGGCTTTCCAACCGGTCGAATACCGCGCGCTGGATCCGCCGCACCAATCCCTCCGGAAAGCCGGCCTTCTGGCAGATGCGAAGATGTCGCAAAAGCTGCTTTTCATATCGCAGGATGATCCCCTCGGCGGTCGCCTTCTCGGCCGCCGGATGACGGTCGACGGGGATGCGCTGAAAATGGGAGAGGAGTCGACCCGATTCGGCCATATGCCCCAGAAGACCCTTCCGATCGCGATCCGAAATATAAAAACGCGAAAAGCGAAGCGGCCGGAAGAGCCCCTTCTTGAGACTGACGGAGGGGCAATACTCCATGAAGAGAATCTTTTCGTCCGGCAGGCAGCTGTACGGCTGCGGCACCCGGAAGCGCTCCGTCGGTTGAAACGCCCGTTGCGTGATCTGAATCCCGCAGAATTCGTTCTCCACCGCGGCGCGGTCGATCTGGGGATGATGATATTGTTTTAGAAACACCGTTCGCCGGAGTTTTCCCTCTTTTGAGAAAAAGGTCGCCAGATACTTGGCTGCGTTCTCCCCCTCGGCCTCAAGCGGCGCCAGTTTAAACGACCATTCCGGCGAGAAACCGAACCGCTCCCATCGGATTTGATGCTCCCGGTGGACCAGCGATTGAAGATGCGCCAGGCGATCGGACAGGTCATCGGCCGGATCATCCGGGCGATCGGCCGCCGTTTTTTCCAAGCCATGCCCCATCGGAACTGCAGAAGCATTCACATTCTTCTCCTTCGTACGGGCCATCCTCTTTTTGATTAATTCCTTTTTCCCGACCTCTGCATTCCCGGTCTCTCCAGGGGGACGAAAGGAGCGGCGCGCATTCGATGGATCCATTGATGAACCCCTGAAACACGGAAGGGGGAAAGATAAAAATCTCTTACTCTTTCCGTCTCCCGCCTCCCGTTACTTTTTCTTCCAGTTTTTTCACCACGCGCGCCGGATTTCCCGCAACGATCGTGTAGGGAGGCACATCAGAGGTGACCACCGCATGGGCCGCGACGATCGCCCCTTCCCCGATGGCGACCCCCTTCAACACCGTTGCATTCGAGCAGATCCAGGCATTGTCCCCGATGATGATCGGGCGACCCTCTTCCCTCGGCGCGGGCCGGTGCATCCTTCGCTCGACCGGGTCCTTCGGATGGCCGTCGTATCCGACGAGGCTGACGCGATCGGCGATCAAGACATGCCGGCCGATCTGGACCCGCGGTCCGACCGTAATCGTGACCTGATAGCCGATATACGAATGGTCTCCGATCACCAAAGCCGGCGCCTCCCAAACGGTCGCTCCGCTCAGCGTGGTGATGCCGTTGAGCGTGACATCCGACCCGATTTGGATTTCAAGATATCCCTCCACCCACGGAATGCCGCTGACGAGCCGAAACCGCGGACCGACCTCCCGGCAGATGCTCTTGAAGAGCGGCTCCCAGTAGAAGACCCGCCGCACGTAATGCCATGCCGACTTTCTAAACCGCCGTTCATAGTAGAGCGCCCTGTGAAGCGGCGCGATCACCGGACAAGCCACGTGACGCACGCCGATGGCGAGCCGATAGAGCCCCTTGTAGACGACCCCTTCTCTTCTCCTGATTTTGACCGCCAACTGTTCCAGGCCCATGGCCCACCCCCTATCCGTCTTGCGGAGCCTCTCCGTTCTCTCTTCATTCGGAGAGCGGTGCTGCTCAGATCACAGCGATTCCTGCGGTTGGATCAGCTTCTGATGGGAATCGCCGATCATCGGGTGAGGACGATCGCCCCCCTCCGATGCAAGCCCCTCCCCCTCCACCAGGGAAGAGAGAATCTCTACCTTGTCATCCCAACTCTCCCGCTCCATGCTCTTGGAGCGCGCAAGAGAGGGACCGACATCTTTTTTCTTCAGAAGGTCGGCCACCTGCTCGATGAACCCGGCATGGCTTCCGCTGATCCGAATCTCTCCCCCGAGGCTTCGCACTTCAGGAAGGTCGGTCGAGACGACCGGCAGGCCGGCCGCCAGGTACTCTCGGAGTTTAAGAGGGTTCGCATAAAGGGTCAAACGGTTCACCACAAAGGGGAGGATCGCCAGATCGAATCCCTTGCAATAGGAGGGGAGCGTCTCATAGGGGCGCTTCCCGAGGAGGCGGACGTTTTTTAAACCGGAAACCGGCGAGAGGTCGGTGATGGATGATCCCAGAAGAACGATCGTCCACTGAGGGTATTGGAGCGCCATCTTCCGGATCAGGTGGAGATCGATCCAGTCGGCGATGAGCCCGTGAAACCCGATGATCGGGCGCGGCAGCGCCGCCAGTTCCGAC
>JAHFEM010000407.1 GCA_023248505.1 Nitrospirota bacterium | reverse complement strand
CGTGGCCGAAGCGCGGAGGAGGTCGATCTCGGAGAGAATCTCCAGGTTGCGCTGCAGCCGCTCTGCCTCTCTGCCGACCTCTTCGCTGAGCGCTCTTAGGATTCGCTCTACCTCGCGCGTGACCGCCAGATGGGCGACCCGCAGACGGTTGTTCGGTCCAAACAGTTCCTTCGGTTCGACGAACGCGGTCGCGCCGCTGGCCGAGAGATCATGAACCACGCCTCCCTCTTTGTTTTGATGGGCGATCTTGAAGGGGAGAACATACCGGCCGTCCCGCTCCGTATAATAAGACTCCTGCAAAAGTTTTTCGTAGCGGGGAGAGCGGAGGATCTTCTCGAGTTGATCGGTGATCGTCTCCCGTGCCCGGGCCGCTTCGGCGGTTAACGCGCGCAGGGTCGGCGTCGCCCCCTCTTGAATCCGCCCCTCCGGATCGATGGCCGACGCGATCTTTTTTCTCAAATCTTCCAGAGGTTCGACCTGAATCGCCATCTGAAAGAGCCGAGGGACCTCTTCCTTCCTCCGGATAAAGAAAGCGCGGAGCAATCCGACCTGTTCGAGCAGGTCATGGATCCCCCGCAACTCCGTCCCCTCCAGCACCGCCCCTTTGGCGGCGCGCGTGAAAAAGGGGCGCGGATCGGTGAAGGAGGAGAGGGGGATATGCCCCATCCCCTTGGTGAGAAGAACCCCTTCCCAAACAACCGCGAGGCGATTTCGGACCGCCTCCGGCCCCTCCAGAAAAGGAAGGGTCCGGCAGCGCTCCGCCGTGATGGTTAAAACGGTCTGCCGCGCGAGGAAGCCGATAATCTCGGGCCAGCCGAGCGAAACCAACGTCTGTTGGTAAAGAGGGTCCGATAGTGTCATGGTTCGATCGATTCCTTTCCAAATGATCCACGTCGTCGGCGCCGGGGCTGAGTTGCTTAAATGAAAACGACCCGGTACAATCGAGGCTTCCGCAAAGCGTCGTTCCCTCCTTCGGGCCGCCCGATGAGGGGTACGTTAACACAAGGATTGGAAAAGGGTCAAACGGATGTCGCTGAGCGCCGGACAGATCGGGCAGGTCCTTGCAGAAATCGGTGATTTGATGCAAGGCGGGGTTCTTCAAAAGATCGATCAACCCGAACCGTGGAGCCTCGTCTTTGAGATTCATCGGCGGCGGGAGAGAGTCCATCTCTACATTTCCGCACAGCGGCGCTTCTCCCGGATTCACCTCACCGACGAGAAACATCCCAACCCGGCCTCTCCTCCCCGCTTCTGCCAGCTCTTGCGGGCTCACCTCCGTTGGAAGCAGATTCTCTCCCTCGAGCAGATCGGAGGAGATCGGATCGTTCGAATGACCTGCGCCTGGCCTTCATCCCAAGCCAGCATGGAAACAGACGCATCGCAAGAATCCCGATCGGCCGATGCAGGCCCCTCCTCCCGAACGAAGGAAGAGGAGGCCCGGACCCTCTCACTGGTCGCTGAGTTGATGGGAGCGGCGGCGAATTTCTTTTTAATCGACCATGAAGGAATCCTCATGGGCTCGCTCTTTCCACCCCCGGCCGGACGTTCTCTAGAAGTCGGCCTCCCCTATGCGCCTCCCCCCTTGCATCCGACCGGTCTGTTTAAAGAGACGGAAATCCCCCTCGCCGAACCGGGCCCCTTCCGGTTCAACCGGTCGGTGGAGGCGTACTATCGCCCCCTTCAGGAAAGGACGGCCGAGGAGGAGGAGAAAAACCGGCTGCTGGCCCTGATCGACGAGGGGATTCGCCGCTGCCAGAAGAAGTTGCGGCAGCTCTCCACCGGCCTGGCCGAAGCCGAGAAGGCCGACCGGCATCGTTATGAAGGAGAGCTCTTAAAAGGCGCGCTCCATCGGGTCCGGACGGGGATGAGCGAGGTTAAGATTCTCGACCCGGCCGATCCGGAACAGGCGGAGATCACCCTCTCTCTCGATCCCGCCCTTTCCCCGCCGAAAAACCTGGAACGGTTCTTCAAGAGGTATAAGAAGGCCCAAGCGGCGCAAGCCGCCATTCAGGTTCAAATGGAGAAGACGAAAAAAGAGCTGGAAGGGTTGGAGCGAAATCGATCGGTCCTGTCGGAAGGAGGGACCATCGCCATGGAGGGGAAGCCTCCCGTTCCAACGAGAAGAGAGAAGAGCAAGCGGACCGGCCCACCGACCTTCCTCTCGGCAGACGGCTGGACGCTGATCGTGGGGAGGAATCATCGGGAAAACGAAGAGGTTACTTTCCGAATCGCGAAGGGAAACGACCTCTGGTTTCACGCCCGCGGGGTTCCCGGATCGCATCTCATCGTCCGAATGGAGCGAGGAAAGGAGATCCCCTACCAGACCCTGCTCGATGCGGCGACCCTGGCGCTTCATTTCAGTGACGCCAGGAAGGCCGGCAAAGGGGATGTCGTCTATACACAACGGAAGTATGTCCAGAAGCCGAAGGGGGCCAAGCCCGGCGCCGTCCTCGTCTCCCAGGAGAGAAACCTCTATATCGAAATCGAGCCGAAGCGGCTGGAGCGCCTCTTCGCAAGCACGTTATGAAAAGAGAATACCCTAGGAAAGGGGTCAATCTTTTTCAAAATCGGCGCAAAGCGTTTTGCACCTCAGCGAGGTGCTCTTTGACCTTCAGGAGAATTTCATCCGGATTAATCGGTTTGACGATATAATCTTTGGCGCCCAATTCGACACCGCGCGCCTTGGAGGTCGGATCGACCTTGGCGGAGATGATCAGCACCGGAATCTGGTTCATTCCCGAATCGGCCCGCATCGCCTCCATCACCCCAAAACCGTCCAGCTTCGGCATCATCAGATCCAGGAGAACCAGCGCCGGCACCTCTTTTCGGATCTTTTGGAGGGCCTCGACGCCATCCCTCGCCGCAAAAGTGGCATATCCTCCCCGGGTCAAGAGCTCCGTTAAAATATGAACTGTATCTTGGTTATCATCGACAATCAGAATTCTTTTTGACAATGGGACATCCCTCCCCCACTTGGTTCAACCCATAAGGGGTGCTCCAGAGAGGTCATCCATCCCGGCTTGCGAGATGATCTCCCTACCACCCGACTCGACTCTGAGCAAGTGAAATGTTGTTATTCTAAATAAATGAGAAACCACAATTCAAGGAAATACGTAAAAATCTGGATCTACGATTTTATGAATA
>JAHFEM010000406.1 GCA_023248505.1 Nitrospirota bacterium | reverse complement strand
GGGCAAAGCTGGGTGGCGCTGGGAGACCCGGTCGGCCCCGAGAAGGAGATGGACGAATTGGTATGGCAGTTCCGAGAGCGCTGCGATCTGCACGGCGGATGGACCGTCTTTTATCAGGTCGGACCGGAATTCCTTCCCCTCTATCTCGACCTGGGGCTGACCTTGTTAAAGCTGGGGGAAGAAGCGCGCGTTCCGCTCGCGAACTTCTCCCTGGAAGGGGGCGGCCGGAGGGGATTCCGCCACACGCTGCGCCAACTGGGGAGAGAGGGGTGCCGTTTTGAGGTGATCCCCGCCTCGGAAGTTCCTCCCCTCCTGCCCGAAATGAAAGCGGTCTCCGATGCATGGCTGGCGGGAAAACAGGCCCGCGAAAAACGATTCTCGCTCGGCTTCTTTAATGAAGATTATCTGAAGCGGTTCCCGGCCGCCGTCATACGGAAGGAGGGAGAGCTTCTCGCCTTTGCCAATGTGTGGTTGGGGGGGGGGAAGGAGGAGCTCTCCATCGATCTGATGCGCTACCATCCGAAGGCCCCCTCCGGCGTGATCGATTTTCTCCTGATCGAGATGATGACGTGGGGACGGAAAGAGGGATATCGATGGTTCAATCTCGGGATGGCGCCCCTCTCCGGTCTGGAGGATCATGCGCTCGCCCCCTTGTGGAATCGGCTCGGGACATTCCTCTTCAGACATGGAGAGCACTTCTACCACTTCCAGGGATTGCGGGAGTACAAAGAGAAGTTCGACCCGCAATGGCAACCCAAATACCTGGCCTCTCCGGGAAGCCTCCTGCTGCCCCGCATCCTGACCGATATCGCCTCTCTCATCGCGGGCGGATGGAAAGGGATCGTGGCAAAATAATCCGACGTGCGCTGCACGGCGCACCGTCCGCAGAGGAAAGCGGAGGAAGGCCTGCAGAGGGCCGAAGAAGAAAGTAAATCGCATGCGTCTCTTAGAAACGATCGGCCGGCAACCGAAAGCCCTGTTGGTTTTTATCGGGCTCTCCCTTGTGATGCTCCTCGGGGCGGCCGATTTCCTGACCGGGCCCGATCTCTCGTTCTTAATCTTCTACTTGATTCCGGTTTTTCTGATCACCTGGTTCGTCGGCGGAACAGCCGGCGCGTTGATTTCAGTGATCAGCGCGGTGGTTTGGTTTCTGGAAGACGTTCTGGCGCGGTCTTCCTATATTCATCCTCTCATCCCTTATTGGAATGCGGCCGTCAAGCTCGGATTCTTCTTGATCCTCACGTACCTCCTCTCGAAGATGAAGAACGGGCTGGAACGCGAGAAAGCACTGGCGCGAAGAGATGAGCTGACCGGGGCGGCGAACCGGCGCGCCTTCCTGGAGTCGGCCGGAATCGAGCTGAGCCGGGCCCGCAGATACCGGCGGCCTCTGACCTTCGCCTACATCGATATTGATGATTTCAAGCGGGTGAATGACCGCCTCGGCCATTCGGCGGGAGACGCGCTCCTTCGCTCGGCGACGAAGACGGTTGAAGACCACCTCCGGGCGTTCGATTTTTTTGCCCGGCTCGGGGGAGATGAATTCGGCCTCCTTCTTCCGGAAACGGGATACGAGGCGGCCGAGATCGTTCTGCGGAAAATCCAGAAGGGCCTTTTAGAGACCATGCAAAAGAACGGATGGCCGGTCACATTCAGCATCGGCGCCGTGACCTGGCTCTCACCGCCGTCGGCCACCGATGAGATGATCCGTCTGGCGGATGGTCTGATGTATTCTGTGAAGAGCGGAGGGAAAAACCAGATCCGACACGAACGGTTTGGAGAGGCGCCTCCCCTGGAGAGATAAGCCGCATCCAATAAAACAATCTACGGACGTTGCATATGATGCGGGGGAAATCTCTCGGCGGCGGGCATCAGACGTTTAAATTGACGCCGGACTCCGTAACGGAATAACCCCTCCTGGAAGGGGACTCTTTTAAACAAAAATTGAAAATAAAAAAGGCGAGGAGAACGACTTTCCCCTCGCCTTTTTTATTTAAAACAGAAACGAATCGCTCACTGGATAATGGTCAACTTGATCTCATTTGAATTTCGAACGGAGATCTGTCCCGCCAATGTCTTCGCAATCTTCATGAACGCTTCGGCCTGAGGAGACGCCGGATCGGCCACGACAATCGGCATACCGTTATCCCCTCCCTCTCGAATGGCGGGATCGATCGGAACCTCTCCCAAGAAGGAAATGCCCAATTTCTCCGCCGCCAACTTCCCCCCGCCCCGGCTGAAAATCTCGGTCGTCTCATGGCAATGAGGACATTCGAAGTAGCTCATGTTCTCGACGATTCCGAGGACCGGGACATGAACCTTTTGGAACATCGCCAATCCCTTTTTGGAATCGAGCAGCGCCACTTCCTGCGGCGTCGTCACGATGACGGCGCCGGTCAGCGGCACCAACTGCGCAATCGAGAGCTGCGCATCGCCGGTCCCGGGAGGAAGATCGACGATGAGATAATCGAGCTCGCCCCAAATCACATCCCTGAGGAACTGCATGATGGCGCCATGAACCATCGGCCCCCGCCAAATCATCGGCGTGTCCTCCGGAACGAAGAAAGCCATCGACATCAACTTGACCCCATGGCTTTCCGCTGGAAGGAGCTTTTCCCCCTCCGGCTTCGGAGGAGATTTGACCCCCATCATCAACGGAACGTTGGGGCCGTAGATATCGGCATCCATCAATCCGACGCGGGCGCCGGTCAACGCCAGGGCGACGGCCAGATTGACGCTGACGGTCGACTTGCCGACCCCCCCTTTGCCGCTGCTGACCGCAATCGTATTCTTAACGCCCGGGATGAAATTCTCTTTCACCTGGCTTTTTCCGGAGGTCACGTTGGCCGTATAGTTGACCTGAATCCGCCCGATCTCCGGAATCTGCTGATGCAGCGCCTTCTCAGCGCGGTGGGTGATCTCATCCTTCAGAGGGCAGGCCGGCGTGGTCAAAACGACGGTAAAGGAAACATCGTTTCCATCCACCTGGACGTCTTTGACCATATTTAATGCGACGATATCTTTAAACAGCTCCGGCTCAATCACATGACTGAGCGCCTTCATCACCGTCTCTTCGGTTATCCTTGCCATATTTCCTCCCGCGGCCTATAAGAGAGGCCGAAAATTTTCCTCAGTATAACATACCCGAAGG
>JAHFEM010000405.1 GCA_023248505.1 Nitrospirota bacterium | reverse complement strand
CCCCCGAAGGGGTGCCGTTGAGCGAGGTGTTGAAAGCGGTCCAGGAGCGGGTCCCCGGGGTCAAGGGGTTGGCGGTCCGTCAGGGACGGGTCTCGATCACCTACGAAGAAGAGCCTTCGCGGGCCGACCGGACGAAGATCGAGCGGCTCCTCTCGAACCGGAAGAGCTTGGAGGAATTGAAGCGACCGCCTCAGCTGCTGATGGCGGAGGGCCCCGCGGCGCTGGAGCGGCTGTTGAAGAATTCCGACACCCCCGATGCCGAGTGGCTTCGGGCCTTTCGGGCCTATGCCGTCCAAAATCTCATTGGAACCAAGCGGGGTGAGAAAAAGTAGATGGCGCCCTATCTCGGCAATCTGAAGAGCAACGAGTTCCACGACCTCGCGAACGAGAAAACACAGTGCCAGATCGCCGAGATCCTGACGAAGAAATCATTTGTCCCGGATACGGTCGAGCAAGCGATTGTCGAGGGATTCGAGCCGTGTTTCTTCTGCATCGGGACCTTCGCCGATCTGGGTCTCTCCCCGTTCGGTCCCGCGATCGCCTCTCCCGCCGACCTCGCCGGTGAAGATCAGGGGGGCGGGGTCGTCTTTCTGGAGTGGACCTACGCCGCCGACATCACCGCGCAGAAGATTGCGTTCGATGTTTTCTCCAGCCCCGATCCGCTCGATCCTTTCCGCACCCTTCGAGCCGGGAATATCAAGACGACCTTGGCGTTGCTGGCCGGGTTCGAGGAGGGGGGCCATCACTACTTCACGGTAATCGCCCGGCGGGGGAGCAGCTACAGTCTTCCCTCAAAGATCCTCGCCCTTTCGATTCAACCGGTTCAGTCCCCGGTGGTCACCCCGCCGGGGGGCGGGGGACCCTCGGCCCCTCCGAGCGGGCTCGGCTTTCCGTTCCAGATCGACGGAACCGGCGGCGTCTATGCGCAGGGGGGCGATCCGTTGCTGCGCGGGAAAATCCTCCAGCTCCTTCTGACCTCTCCCGGAGAGCGGGTGAACTTGCCGGAGTATGGAACGCGCCTGCGCGATCTGGTCTTCGATCCGAACAACGACATCTTGGCGGCGACGACCGAGTTCATGGTCAACCGGGCGCTCCAGCGCTATCTGGGGGACGAATTGCAGGTCGATCAGGTCGCGGTCCGGAACGAGGAGAGCACGCTCCAAGTCGAGATCGTCTATGTCCGAAAGGCCGATTTAAGGATGGAGCGGTTGCGGATCGGGCTGCCGATTCCTTAAGCTGAAAACACGGGAGGGGGTAGGCGGGAGGCGGTAGGGGGAAGGGCTAAAGAAAAATTCTTTTCATCTCCTCCGCTTCCCCCCCTCCCCCCTTCCGCCTCCCGTCATTTAGGAGTTTAGGCATGGACGAAAAAATGGCCCGCTATGTCGAGCGGGCCGAGGGGAAGTACTGGGGAAAATACCGCGGTTTTGTTCAGGATAATAATGATCCGGAGCAGCTCGGCCGGTTGAAGGTGACGGTGCCGAGCCTGCTTGCCGATGCCGTGAGCGGCTGGGCCTGGCCGGCGGTTCCCTATGCCGGCGCGGGGATCGGCTTCTTTTTTATGCCGCAGGCCGGCGATCTGGTCTGGGTCGAATTCATCGAGGGGGAGTTGGAGCACCCGGTCTGGACCGGAGGAAGTTGGGGAAAACCGGGGGGACAGAGCGAGCTTCCCGCAGAGGCGCTTCAATCGTACCCGCAGCAGCAGGTGATCAAGACGCCGTCGGGGAATGTGATCATCATCAATGATACTTCGGGAAGCGAGTCGATCACGGTCCGGACGAAGGAGGGGACCGAGGTGATCATTGATCGAAGCGGTCAAAAAATTACGATCCAGGCGGATTCGGTGATTGCGCAGGGATCGACGCAGATGCCGGAGGAGTTGGCGACGAAGACTTTTGTTCAGATGGTTTTCGATACCCACACCCATCCGAGCGGCGTGGGACCGACCGGTCCGCCGTTGATTCCCTCCACTTCCAATCCCAAGTCGATCACTCGGGTTCTCAAGGCGGAATAGCCGATGCCGCTGAACAAGAGCCCTCTGTCAAGCAATCTTAAAGATCTTTTTGAAGGGAAAGACCCCGCGCTGCCGAGCCAGATGGTTTTTCCTCCCGACCCGACGGAAGCCGGGAAGAAGTGGGCCGAAGCCTATAAGAAGTATGCGGAGGGAGCGCTGGCCGGAACGACGAAACCGCTTGCTCCCTCGCTCGCGGCGGCTCAGGCTGCGCTGGCCGGCGCCTTGGCGGCCGGATTCTCGGCGGCGAAAGCGGCCCCGCCCCCGGCGGCGATCTCCGCGCTTGCGGCGGCGATGGATCTGGCGTTCGTCGCCTTCTGGATGACCCCGCCGGTCGCCTTTGCCGCCCCCCCTCCGCCGGCGCCGCCGACGATGGCCGGCGTCGTCTCCCTCGCTCCGCCGGGCGTCCTCCTGGCTTCCCTGGCCGTTCTCTTCGCATCCGGGGCGGCGGATAAGAAGACGGCGGCCCAGCAGGCCGACGCGATCGCAACCCTCTTGGACACCTGGACCAAAACGGTGATGGTCATCAACACGCCGGTCACCCCTCCCGGCCCTCCCTTGCCGCCGGCGCCATTGAGCTGATTTCCACAGAATCGAATCGTGACATTTCCGAACGAGGGAGGGAAGCGGGCTGTCCGCTTACCCCAAGTTGAGGAATTGCTGCCGGAGGAGGCCATGCTTCTCCATCAGCCGCCGGAAGGCTCGCCGATCTTTCCCGGCATCTTTTGCGGCGCGCGAGATGTTGCCCCGGTGGGTCATGAGGAGTTGGGAGAGATATGATTTCTCGAAGGTGTCGATCGTTCGTCGTTTGAGCGCTTGAAAGGGAAAATCACGTTTGGACGGCATCTGAGCGGCTGTCGGCAGGTCGATCTCCGCGGCCTGTATCAACGAGGCGGAAGAGAGGACGATGGTCCGCTGGATCACCGCCTCGAGCTCTCTGACATTGCCGGGCCACGCATACGAGGCCAGTTTAAGAAGAGCCCCCGGCGCGAGGGTTTTATAGTTGCTCCGGAAGCGGCTGCAATATTTTTTCAGGAAATATTTGGCGAGCAGGGGGATGTCTTCCATCCGCTCCCGAAGCGGCGGAAGGGAGAGGGAGAGGATATGCAAACGGAAGTAGAGATCTTCTCGAAAGGTCCCCGC
>JAHFEM010000404.1 GCA_023248505.1 Nitrospirota bacterium | reverse complement strand
AGTGCAAACGCTCCCGAAGTGTCCCATCCGCGATCCGTGCGATTTCACGATCGGTATACGCCCGGTGTTGCGGCTCCCTGCAAGGCCATTCAAGAAGATCCTTCAAGGAGCTATGAATTCACAAATCGCGCCAATACGATTGCGATCGTCTCCGACGGAATATGGGTGCTGGGGCTCGGCGATATCGGTCCGGAGGCGGGCCTGCCGGTGATAGAAGGAAAGGCGCTGCTCTTCAAGTATCTGCGGGGAATCGATGCAGTCCCGATCTGTCTGGGAACCAAAGATCCGGATGAGATCGTCCGCAGGGTGAAGGGAGGAATTGGAGAAGCCTTAAAAGACGCGGATGTCTGCACCGCATTTTCAACGCCGGGACCCGGTATTATCTCCCCGGAATGGGTCAAGACGATGGCTTCGAACGCCATTATTTTTGCCTGCGCCAATCCTGTCCCGGAGATCTGGCCGTGGGAAGCCAAAGCGGCCGGAGCCAGAATCATCGCCACCGGCCGCAGCGACTTTCCGAATCAGGTGAACAACTCCCTTGTCTTTCCCGGAATCTTCCGGGGTACTTTGGATGTGCGCGCGCAAACGATCACCGACGAGATGGCGCTGGCCGCGGCTAACGAGCTGGCAAGATGTGCGGAGGAGCAGGGACTTCACGATGAGTTCATCTTGCCAAGAATGGAACAGTGGGGGGAGATGGTGCCGCGGATCGCAGCCGCGACAGCGATGCAGGCGCAAAAGCAAGGAATTGCCAAACTAATAAAAACCAAGGAGCAGTTACTCGAAGGAGCGATTCGGAAAATTAAAGAGGCGCGCGCGGCGACCGCGTCCCTGATCGAGGCGGGCGTCATCCCGGCCGCTCCAGAAGCACATTAAACGACGAGAATGGGAATTCTATCGCAATGGAATCGAGGCCCTTCAAAGATTCTCCATGCCTTTTTCGATCAACGTCTTCGGCCTGACCAGGAGAATCCGACAGGGGGATCTTCGGACGACCCGCTCGGCCACACTCCCCATCATGAGGCGGTCCAGACCAGTCCGACCATGTGTCCCCAGCACAATCAGGTCGGCCGAGATCTCCTTAGCGGCTTTGGGAATTTCGCGAAAAGGAATCCCCTCTTTCAAGATAGGATGGACCATCACCCCCCTTTGTCGAATCTCTTCTGCAAGGGTCTCCAACCGCTTCCGCTCCTCTTCCCGAAATGTCCGGATCCACTCGAAGACCTCCGGCCCGGCGACGCTCGCCACCCCAGGGATATAGGTCGGCACATCAAAGACATGGAGCAGATAGAGATCGGCCCCGAACTGTTTCGCCAAGAGAACAGCATCGTCAAGCGCTTCTTTTGAATAGTCTGAGAAATCGGTCCCCATCAAGATTCGACGTGGACTGTTCATGAGTATTCTCCTGCTGACCTTAGAATGAAACCAAGCGCCAAATCGGCATCATATTGAGAAGCAAGTCACCCTAAAATGCTGAAGCCATTTCGGCAAGTGCGGCTGTATGAGATGCCAGGCCTCCCTCCTTTTCTTATAAAGGAGAAAGCTCCCAGCTTCATCTGGAGCCCTTGGGCCGGATCACTCCTCTGGAGAGTGGGAATCTCCTCCTGCGAGAGAGATGGATAGGTGTACATCCCCTCTTGAAGAACGAGAAAGAGCAGGTAGCGACTCTCCTGTGACGGAGTCTCTGTGAGGACCGTCTGATCATAAATATAGACGATAAGCGGATCGATTTTCCATTCCTCCCCAATCCACCTCATTAGCCAGCGGCTGCTCTCGCGGCTTAAACGGATGCACCTATGAGAGGCTTTTTGCCCGAGAAGTTTTTCATAACCGGCAAACTCGCCAACCGGATTGAGGCTGTGCATCCCTTTTTCTATTCCGGGGGCGATCCCGATCCAATCCAGCATTTTAACCCGGGGGTCCTTCGACCATCGCTTAAACGGTTTGACTTCGACGATGCGATGAATACCGGAAAGGGTTTCTGAACTCTGCCGTCCTTTTTCATCGATACCCGGTTTCCCGGTGGAGACAGGCGCTTCGAAGACCCGTCGTCCCCGTTCATCATAGGCCCGGAATCGCTGGCGGGATTTGTCGATTTCAAGATGTTTCTTTCCCGGTGTAATGATCTGGGCTCCGTCTTCTCCTTGGGCCGGGAAAAAATGGACATCCCGAAGCGCTCGGTCACATAGGGACGAACCAGCGGAATGGCCTCTAAATACTCTTCCGCCAGACCCTGAGCGGAGAAGAATATCCCGGAGAGCCTTACCCCCAGAAGCAGAGCCATTGTCCAGCATCTGGAGCGCCACGATTGCACAAAAATGTTTGAGCCTCTCTTCGCTGAAACAATCATCCGCCGGTCTGCCGTTTATTCGAAATTCCCGACGATCAAGAACGCCCATAGGTCATCAGAACGATCTGCTGATTTCGGCAGGCGCGCACAAAGCAGAGCCCCTCTTGCCCTTCCTGCAATTTGCCGTAGCGCGGGCAGAGATCGCATTGGATGCACCCGTCATCAAGCCGATGCCAGTATTGGGTTAGTGCAAACGTCATCAGCTTCTTCCTCCGGTGCGGACCGAATCTTTTCTAAGATTCTATCGGCCTCATTTGGCCCGTGGAATGCTGGTCAATTTTTTCTCCCCCTTCCTCTCGGAGAGAACCAACTGCTCCGCTTCCTCTGCAATCGCCTGGTGAATCGCCCGGTCATTGACAATCGGCGCGGTCGGCTCTTCCTTAAATGCCTCATCCTTCTTTTTCATCTCTTTTTTCATGTCAGCCTCCTTCATACATGTTGAATACAATGCGATCCCGCTTCAGACCTTGAAAGATTTTCCGAAAGGCCTCACGCATCCCTTCCTTCTATTTCAACGTTGAGAGGAAGGATGAGAGCGCTCTGATTTGCTCCGGGGTAAGATGTGCGACCGCCTCATTCATTCCGGTCGCCGACCGCTCCCCCGATTGATAGAGAAACAACTCCTTTTCAAGATAAGCAGCTTGCTGACCGGCCAGCCGAGGAATCCCCTCACGACCCTCGGCGTGAACGCCGTGGCATCCCGTGCATCCCTGATAGAACGATTCCCCTTCCTTTCCTTTTCTAAAGAGGAAGCGCCCTTTTCCAGCCATCGGACGCTGTTTCGCATAGTAAGACGCCATATAG
>JAHFEM010000403.1 GCA_023248505.1 Nitrospirota bacterium | reverse complement strand
GAATACGGTCGTCTTTAAGCCGGCCGAGGAAACCCCGGTCTGCGCCACCCGATTTGTCGAAGTCCTGGCGGAGGCCGGCCTTCCTCCCGGCGTCCTCAACATGATCCATGGCTTTGGGGAGACCGCCGGCGAGCCGATGGTCCGCCACCCGGAGGTCGATGCCGTCTCGTTCACCGGCTCCAATCCGGTCGGAGAACGGCTGGCCGGTCTTTGCGGCAGCAGCCACAAGCATTTTACAATGGAGACCGGCGGCAAGAACCCGATCATCGTCATGGACGACGCCGACCTTGATCTCGCTGTGGACGGAGCCCTTTGGGGCGGCTTTGGAACGAGCGGGCAACGCTGCACCGCCGCCAGCCGATTAATCGTTCATGAAGCAATTCACGATCGCTTCGTGAAGATGTTCGCCCAACGGGCCGCCCCGCTGCGGGTCGGGCCGGGGTCGGATAAAAAGACCCAGATCGGCCCGGTCATCAGCGAAGCCCAATACCGCAGAATCCTCGACTACATCGAGATCGGCAAGAAGGAAGGGGCAAAATTGATCCTCGGCGGAAATGCCCTGAAGAAGGGAAAATTCGCCCACGGTTATTTCATCGAGCCGACGATTTTCATCGATGTCCGGCCGAAGATGCGGATTGCGCAAGAAGAAATCTTCGGGCCGGTCGTCACGATCCTTCGCGCCCGGGACCTTCAGGAGGCGATCGACATCGCCAACGACATTCCCTTCGGTCTCTCCGCCGCCCTCTACTCGCAGGACGTCAACAAAACCGCGGTCGCAGAGCGGGACCTCGATACCGGCCTGGTTTATATCAACGCCTCCACGATCGGGGCGGAAATCCAGCTGCCGTTCGGCGGAACCAAGCGGACCGGTCTCGGACCCCGCGAGGCGGGCGGACGCGGGGGGGCCCTCGATCTCTATTCCAAATGGAAAATCATCTACCGGGATTTCAGCGGCCGGCTTCAAAAAGCGCAGATCGACAAAGAATAGGGCCAGCGAATGTGGAGCGCGGAATGCGAAATGCGGAGCAAAAGCCCCTCTCTTCTCTTTTTCAATTCCGCACCCCGCACTCCATGCTCCGCGTTCTCCCCAACGCCCCTCTTGATCCTGGCGCTGATTGGACTGCTCTTCGCCCTCTCCGGATGCCAAGGGGAGAATAAAACTTCCCCTCCCCGGCTTCCTGCCGGGGTGACCAACCTCTCTAAAACCGCAGCCCTTTCCATCGCCCCCGATATCGCAGCGTCCGGAAGCGGCATTTACGTGGTCTGGCAGGAACATGTCGATGGGCAAAACATGGACGTCTTTCTCTCCCGCTCCGGAGACGGCGGCGCGACCTTTGACGCCCCCATCAACATCTCCGAATCTTCCATCTTTTCGGGCAACCCCAAAATCGCCGTTTCGGGAAACTTTGTCTACATTGTCTGGGAGGAATCGGCTTCGACCGATACCGCTGAGAATAACGACTTCGATATTTTTTACCGGCGCGGCCAAGACGAGAACGGAACGTTCACCTGGTATCCTCCGCTCAACGAGCCCGGCCTCCGGCTCTCCGATCCAAATCCGAATTGCAGAAACAACTCGGACCCGTCGGGAGGCGCCCCCTGCCCTTCACAAACTCCCGCCGTGGTTGCTTCAGGCTCGAATGTTTTCATCGCATGGAGTGAATCGACGATCTATCAATTCAGAGTGAACAACACCATCAGTCCACCCGCCAAAGAATTCCAATTCATCAATTCTGAAATTTTGATGGTGAGATCGACGGATGGCGGTGTCGTATTCGATCCAACCCCCCTCATCCTCTCGGGGCCGAAGGACGAAAGCACCCCCTCCCCCTCGCTTAACCCGGCGCTGGCCGCGGCAGCAGGAAGAGTCTATATCGCATGGGAAGATATCCCCCTTCCCCAGCCCCTGCCGCACCAGTCCAAAATTCTTTTCAGAAAATTGGTCGATCCTTTGAATTTAACCGTCAGTCCCCCGCTCAGCGTGCAAGCCGCCGTTCTCTCCGGCCTTATCAAGCAATCGAGCCGGCCGAGCCTTGCCGCGGAAGGGAGCCGGGTCTACCTCGCCTGGGAGGGAGCGCTCCCTGAAGGAGGGTGTCCCGCCGTTGAAGGCAACACCCCCCTTACCACTCACGAGATTCTTTTGATCCAATCAGAAGACGAGGGAGCGCAGTTTAGCGATCCGAACGACTGCGCCGAGAGCAATTTATCAGCCACGGACGGTAACTCCAATAGCGCCCGGATCGCCGTATCGGAGCCGACCGTCTATCTTTCCTGGATGGATAATACCCCCGGCCTGGCCGGCATCCTATTCAGAAAGTCGGAAGACAGCGGAGGGACTTTCAGCGCGCCGTCCAAGATTGTCGAGGAAGAGGGTTCGACCGCAAATCCGAGCACGGCCGCTGTGAATGGAATACTGTTTGCCGCCTGGGAAGATGCGACCCTCGGTAACCTTGAAATCGTGTTCTCTCAGCGTTAAAGATTAAGCAAAAAAAGGGCTGGGAGAAATCCCAGCCCTTTTTTTGCTTAATCGTTCATCGTCCCCGTCTACTCGTACCCCTCCTCTTCGGTTGGGAACTTTCCTGTCTCCACATCCGATTTGTATCGATGGACGGCATCGGTGATCGCCGAGGTGAGGTCGGCGTAACGGCGGACAAACTTGGGATGGAAGCGGGTGAAGAGTCCGAGGAGATCATGCAGGACGAGCACCTGACCGTCGCAGTAAGGGCCTGCGCCGATCCCGATGGTTGGGATCTGAACCGACTGGGTGATCCGCTTCGCCAGGGAGATCGGAATTCCTTCAAGAACCAAGGAGAAGGCCCCTGCCGACGCGACGGTCTTTGCATCGGCGAGCAGCTGCTTGGCTTGAAGCGTTTCTCGCCCTTGGACCTTATATCCTCCCATCCGGTGGACCGATTGGGGGGTGAGCCCGATATGGGCCATGACCGGAATATCGTGCCGCGTCAACGCCTCGATTCGATCGGCGACCCTCGCCCCTCCCTCTAATTTTACCGCGGCGGCGCCCCCTTCTTGTAAGAACCGGCCTCCATTCCGGATCGCCTCCTCGACGCTCGCCTGATACGACATGAACGGCATGTCCCCCACGACCAGGGCCCGCTTCGCGCCGCGGGAGACCATTCGGGTATGGTAGATCATCTGATCGAGGGTC
>JAHFEM010000040.1 GCA_023248505.1 Nitrospirota bacterium | reverse complement strand
GAAGCGGGCCATGAAGTGGAGATCTGCAAAGCCGCAGTTGTTCATCAGTAGGCATCGGCCGCTCCGTCGACCGTTTGATCTCGGCTGGACCGCACGGTAGAAAAGGAGGCGATCCGCCGTAACGGGGAGGGGGACCGAGCGCGCGACGGAGCCCTCCCTTTCCTTGACAAATCGGGCCCCTTACGATTTACTTGCTTACAAAGTCTTCATTCCTATTTTTCCTCAGTGTTCTCAAAAAGAGTATCTCGATCCATCGTGTCGGGGGGACGGAAATGCCGGTCGATTTTCCCATTCAATACGGAAAGTATCTGCTCATCGATAAGATCGCCAAGGGAGGCATGGCCGAGGTCTTTCTCGCGAAGCAGACCGGATCGAAGGGGTTTGAGCGGCTCCTCGCAATCAAGCGGATTCTTCCTCAGTTTACCGAGAATGCCGAGTTCGTTTCGATGTTCATCAATGAAGCGAAGGTCGCGGCCCAACTCTCCCATCCGAATATCGTTCAGATCTCCGATTTCGGCGAGGTCGAAGAGTCCTTCTATATCGGGATGGAATATGTGATGGGGCGCGACTTGCGGTCGATCATGGAGCGCAGCCAGAAGAGCAATCGGCCGCTTTCAATCGATCAAGTCCTCTTCATCATCAGCCGCGTCTGCAGCGGGTTGGAGCATGCCCACAAGAAGAAAGACCTCCATGGAAAAGAGCTGAACCTGGTCCACCGGGACATCAGCCCGCAAAATATTTTGATTTCCTACGATGGAGAAATTAAGCTGGTCGACTTCGGAATTGCGAAGGTCGCCCTTCAAGAGAACGAGACCCGGACCGGAATCCTGAAGGGAAAACTCGCGTACATGTCTCCCGAACAGGCGTGGGGAAAAGCAATCGATCACCGGTCTGATCTTTTCTCATTGGGAATTGTGCTCTACGAGTGCGCGACCGGGAAACGGCTCTTTAAAGGGGATAGCGAGATCAACACGCTGGAGCGTGTTCGAGAGGCGAAAGTCGATCCGCCGCGCCAGTTCAACGAAAATATCACGGAGCAGGCCGAGGCGGCATTGAAGAAGTCGCTGGCCAAGGAGGCGCAGGATCGATACGCCTCTGCGGCGCAGATGCAGACCGATCTGGAACGTTGTCTGTCGAAACCGCTCAGCGAGATCCAGGTGGAGCTGGCCCAAAGCATTCATGAGCTTTTTGGGGCCGAGATCGCCAACGACCAGGCCCGGATGAAAAGGGCCGCCCTGGCGACCTCGGACACCTCGACGATTCAACTCGGGGCCGCGCGCCCCTCTTCGAGCTCTTCAAAGGCCGCCCCTCCCTCGAGTCCCAAGCTGGAGGTTCCGAAGAAGCGGATGGGGACGGGGGCGATCACCCTTTTCTTGATTGTGGGAGCCTTGGGTTTGGTGGGAGTCGGCGCGGCGGTATTCCTGAAAAAGGGGGAGGACCCCGAAATGCGGGTCGCTACATCCCCCCAGCAGGCCCCCGATCAGCCTGCGACCGGCTCTTCGCCTGACCCAGCCCCCTTGAAAACGGAACAAAGGGGAGGGGAGGTGAAGCCGGAAGAGCGGAAGGAAAGCCCCGCCGTTGCCGCTCATTCCAAGCCGGAACCGACCCCGCCGGCGCCGGCGGTTTCAACCGCTCGTTCCCATGAAATGAAACCGGCGCAACAGGCCAAGGTCTCCAAAAACATCTCCGAAGGTCGGCCTGTCGGCGCGGATCTGCCGGAAAAGCCCCCTCCCCCCGAGCCCCAAAAGAGTGCGCTGCCGCCCACGGAGAAGAAAGCGATTCTTCCGCCGCCCTCTGAAGTGGCCCCCAAAGAGGCCCCGCCGAGGCAAGAGCCGGTGAAAGAAGCGGCGGTTCGTCCGCCTTCAGCCCCGGCGCCCAAGGCCCCGGTCCCCTCGGATGAAGAGCTGATCCGTCAGATTATCAGGCGTCAAGAGATGGCCTTTGAGAATAAAGATATCAGGCTTTACTTGAAGGATCTGGCCCAGTCTTCACCGAAGGATGAAAAAGAGCTCCAATCTTTTTTTGATCAGTATGAAAGCATTTCGGTCCAATTCGATATCGACGAACTTCAGATCAACGGGAATCGCGCCTCCATCACATTGAACCAACAAACGAACCTGAAAACGAAAAAATCCAAGAAGGTTCAAACGGCGACCAACAAGGTCAGCTGGGGTCTCCTTAAAGACGGGGAGATCTGGAAGATCAGCGATACGAAGATTGTCGAGAAGAAGTAGTCCCCCCGCCATCCTCCGTTGTATTGTCTCCTGATTCCCATCGATGAACTTTTTCTTGTCTGTGAAGCGCCGGTCTTCCGCGTTGTCCCCCCGCTCATTCTTCCCCGAAAATGTCCCACCCCATTTTTTGTTTAAAAGAGCCTTCCTCGTCGAACGCGTTTCGCTCAGATCCGCTTGTTCGGGAAGAAGACGCTTCCCCCAAAAATAGACTCAAAAAAGGGCCCATCAAAAACCTTCCTTAATCTTCCTCCGGTTCACTTTTCGACCGCCCAAAGCGAATGAAATAGGTCCGGTTTTGCCCGAAGAAAAGAGACGCGCCGGAGTCTCGGCTTCGCGCTTCGCGCCGGCCGAGTTCGAGCGACCTTCCTAGTTTTAAGGTCCATTAGATAGGTTCGGACCGAACCGATTGCGCCTCGGGATAGACTCGTTTTATATTAAATCGAAACTTAAAGTAGCGCTTCGCGTATTCGCAGCCGAAAATTGATTGAATCGTTTTTAGCTAGTACTAGGATGAATTGGAAGCGCTAGTTAGGTCGTGCTAGGTTCGGCGCTACTCTTTCGGAAAGGTGAATACACAGGCTGTTGAAAAGTCATTTTACCCAACGATAATGCCGCATTTAGGAGCTATCCCATAAAACGCGCGATGTGGAAGTGGAAGAACGCGAATAGGAAAAGGGAGGCCGATTTCTCCTAGGCTAGGAACCTCGGGAGAGGCAAGGCGATTCTACCGGCAGCGGTTCGATCGCAAGCGAGAGATAATGGGAATTGTATCTTTGACAAACCCAAATCCTAGGTCGGAGAAAACTAGTCTTGTCGAATGAAGTTAAAGGATGGTGAAAACTTTATTGCTGAATTTGAATCAGGGTGATAGCATGGCCGGGTCCATTAGGGTGACCCTGCCATGTCCGATAATTTCAAAGAGCCAACCCTGCACATATTTATTTCCTTGTATTGGGATTGGTTCTGTAATTTTGTGAAGGGAAATTTTTCGGTGGCAATTTTACTTCTTGGTGTATTTGTCTTTGTGTTCCTTGGGGTAGATTATGGCGTGAAATATTCAATAGCCACTGTATTAATTGGTTTTACTGTGGCTTTTTATCACGTATGGGCATATGAGCGGAGAAATGTGATATTGCTTAAGAAAGAAATAGATCAACTTAAAAAACCACTTTTGGAACAAAGAGAAGAGATTTGCCGTGAAAAAATAAATAACCTCACATACCTTGAGAGAAAAATTCTACACCACTTAGTTGTAAGTGGACAGATGCTTCCGGCTGAAGAAATACGATTTATTAAGGAGAGTGGGGAAGATATTCGACCAGGGATTGTTCTAGCAAGAATATCCCAGAAGACTCAGCTCATAAATGGAACATTTGCAGGTCATTATATAATGAATCCTGAGATGAGGCAATATCTTGAAAGTTGGGCTCAGGTGTTTTCTTCCAGGGAACGGGTATCATGGCGAAATCAAATTAGTGAGTTTCTAGATGAAGGCAAGAAGCTACAGTTAAGATGTATGGGTGAACCAGAAAATCCAGAACTCATAGAATTAGCTTCGGATTGGGGCGTCAGGGCCTCAACTTATTTACGTTCAATTGAGCTATCTTTTAGCGCTCAATTTAATGCTCCAGAGCGTACAAATATTCCGAATTCGGTATGGGCAAATAAACAAGTATATAGTTATATTGATCCAAGGCTTCGGGTTTTAAGGTTACTTCTTGATCGGTTGATGTGATTCGGTTTTATGCAGGTTCTTATTTTTTCTTCTTGGCTTGCTTCTTTGGTTTGGTCGCTTTTGTTTCTTTGGGAGGGGGTTTGATCTTCAAAAGATCGGAGATGGCCTCGGTAAAACTGAGGGGATTAAGGCTGATCTTTTTGTTTGATTTCTTGTTGTCTGTCATTGTGTTTGCCCGCTACTTTTCAAGATGAAGTGAGCATATGGGTCACGTCTTCCGTCCTTCCGTTTTATGTGCTCGAGAATATTCTTGTTTGCAAGCCCAACCAATAATTTCTTTGCCGATTTCCAAGATAGTCCGCATAATTGTTGTACTTGACTGGCATTCACTTTACCATGCTCAGCAGCATAATTAATGGCTCGCCGTTCGTGTTGAGATAGTGTTTTTACAATTTTCTCTCCGACGACTGCACTTGCATCAGAATCTATCCACACTTTGCGCTGTTTAATATTATTTCTCAGTGTAACCCTAACCGAAGCATTTCCTGATTCCTTTTGTTCAAACTCTGGATGAGGTAAATTTAACTCCTGCATTGTATCACGGATTCGTCTGGTTCCTTCATGGGCACATTTTACGAATTTAAGGTAAAACATGGCTTCCATTAAGTATGGATTTCTGGGATGATGAACATCATAAATATTTGCCGGGGTAACAAGTGGGGGAAATCCCCCTGGGCTTTCTATTACTAGATGATCATCAAACATTTTAATAAAGATGTTCATATTTCTTAGACCATAGGATCGATGAACACATGCGTTGACAATGGCTTCATACCACGCCAATTTTGGATATTCCGGTGCCGTGTAAAATATTCCATCTTTTCCAAGACGCGTGAAATCTCTGATATGAGAATCTAGAACTCTTTCAGCTTCTACAATCAATTTTGGAACAGGTCCTTCAATCGAAATATCTTTTACAACATTATATTGTTCTCCGGTGCCTTCAAATTCACCATCAAATCGCATAAACCGAATCTTACATCCTGGAAAATGTATTCTCGGATCTTTCGAGAAAAGCAGAGCGCAAGCTGTATTTGGATTAAACTTTCTCCCATCTCTCTTACCGAGGTGTCGTAATTCAAGGGTCTCTTCATCGGTAAGATTGTCTGAAAGCCCCCTATTAGCCCTCACTTCTTTTGTAAAATGACGGATCAAATCAGTATCAAAATCCTCTGGATATGATAAGTCAATTGGTTCTCGCTCAAAATCAACCTGTCTTTTGTCGATCTGTAGTTCTCGGATCTCGTCTTCAGTTAATCTTTTTTTCGATTCGCCAATCCTTATAAAAGCTTCTCCGCTATTTGTTTTAACGACTTTGTCGGTTCTATATAGAACGCGAAATAGAAGCGCAAAATCTTGAGAACCATCTTGAAGTTTAATTGGAATCCTTTTAGATTCAAACCTGGCATCTGAGCAATAAACGGGACCTGTTTGTTCAATTCTGTTCAGATTTTTATGAGAGATCTTTAAACATCCAGAAGGTGTCCCATCGTTATCAATTCCAAGCACGATCAGACCGCCATCTGGAACTGTATTTGCCCACATTGAAAAATACTCTCCCAATTCCTTCGGATGAATTCCAGCGGGCTTTCTTTCAATCCTTCGGTCTTCTTTTAATTTCTCAAGTAATAACTGATCAGCCCGCTCATAAATATCGTCCGCAGGCATAAGCGCAAGCAGAACTCCATTAAATGGTAATGGGAGTTGAATATTTTCAGCCATAACTTATAAGATATTGAAATTATTAATGTATTGTGCCGTTCGAACGGCGTTCGAACGATGTCTATAAATTACCTGTCTTTGAGGAAAAAAGCAATCCTTCGAAAGCTATTTTCTAGGTTTTTTTATTTTGGCGAGTCCCGGAGTAATAACCTCTTTCCCTCAACTCCCTTGAGTGCTTCGATAGTTCTGGCTCCGTCTTCAATCTTTCGGGCGTTATATCGGAAATCGAATTCGGCTAAATAGCGATGTAAATGCTGCTTGCCGACATGATGATAGACCCCCTTGATTCCTCGTTTCAGGTTGGCAAAATAACCCTCAACGGTGTTCGTCGTTATAAAAATACCGTCCTCATATCTCACATACTCTTCAATGGAGTGATTCACCTGATCGTGTTTTAATTTGCTGCCAGCGCTTGTCAGTACCGTAGAAGAATCCGTCATTAAATGCGCATTCTCAGCGATCATTTTTTTAATGACTGGTTTAAGATTCTCGGCTGTGACCTTTTCCACATGAACGGATTGAACGCGTCCCCCACGTTGAAGAACAGAGACAACAGCGGCTTTATTAGAAACAGGTCCAGGACGGTCCTGTGGCCTCTCTCCTGGCTTAGTTCGATGTTCGCCAGCCCGGAGCTTGCCGCCAATGTATGTTTCATCAACTTCAATGGTCCCTTGAAGCTTCGACGACAAAGGCTCCTGGGTCATCGCGTACCGAATCCGATGCGCCATGAACCAAGCGCTTTTATAGGTGATATCAAGCATGGGGTGAAGCTGATGGGCGCTCATGCCCTTTTTAGAAGAACAAAGAAGATGGATCGCTAGAAGCCATTTGTGAAGGGGAATATGGCTATCTTCAAAGATGGTCCCGACTGTGACGGTGAATTGCTTCCGGCATTCTTTGCATTTCCAGACGCCTTTTCTGACTCTAGTCTTTGTGCTACCCTTCGGTGTGAGGCGGTAGGCTTCCCCAACTATTCCGCAGTGAGGGCAGATGACGCCATCCCTCCATCGCATGTCTTCGAGGAATTTACGAGCGGTGTCAGCATCATTAAAATGTTTTCCGATATCAACGAGATTCATGTTAGATCCTCCAGTGAAATGAACTTAACAGAATCCGCATGGGTTTGTCAAGTATATAATTCCCGAGATAATTCTTGACCCTGGGGGAAAAAGACTGTAGAACAATCGGATATTTAAATCGTTTGGATAGGGGAAAATAGATGATTGAACGACTGCAAAAGGTCATTGCGAAGGCAGGGATCGCTTCCAGACGCCATGCGGAAGAGCTGATCCTGGAGGGACGCGTTCAGGTCAATGGGGCGGTCGTGACCCAGCTGGGCACCAAAGTCGATAGCGACAAAGATTTTATCAAGGTGAACGGCAAGCGAATCCAAGTGGAGCCCCATAAAATTTATTTGCTTTTGAATAAACCCAGAGGGTATATTACGTCGGTTCATGATCCTGAGGGGCGGCCCACGGTCATGGATTTGATTTCGGATGTGAGAGAGCGGGTCTATCCGATCGGGCGCCTCGATTATGATTCGGAGGGGCTGCTCCTCCTCACCAATGACGGCGATCTCGCCGAGGGGTTGATGCACCCGCGCAGCGGGATTAACAAGACCTACTGGGTGAAGGTCAAGGGACATCTCACCGAAGAGAAAATCATGAAACTCGCAAAGGGGGGAATCTCGCTTCCGGGGGGGAAGAGCGCTCCCGGCCGGGTTCGACCGCTTCGAAAGACCACCGAGCATGATTGGGTTGAGATGGTCCTCCATGAGGGGAAGCGACGGCAGATCCGGTTGATGATTGAAAAGATCGGTCATGATGTGTTGAAGCTGAAGCGGGTCGGCTATGCCTTTCTGGAGCTTGGGGATCTTGCCCCGGGAGACTACCGCCGGTTGACCCCGGCCGAGGTGAAAGGGCTCAAGGCGCTCCTCAACAAACGAGAAGGAATCAAGAAAGAGCCGGTAAAGCCGAAGGGCGCGGCCGTGCGGGGTAAACGGGCGGGAGGGGGTTAAGCGGATGGATCCGTTGGTTCTGACAAACAGTGAAGAGATACTTAAACTGTTGGTGAATGTTGCATTGAAAGGACAAGGTTTTACGACCGAATGTCTTGTGGCCGAGGTGTTGGACGCCGGCCTTTCGGAGCCCGATTACTTAAACGCCAACGGCGTCGACCCCGAGGCCTACTACAACGGGGAGCCGAATGCCTGGGCGAATTATCACATTCGGATGAGCAAGAAGGTCTTCATGGTGTATGGCGGGCCTAATAAAGTCCGCACCTTCCATATTGCCGATACCCCCTGATTAAAATTTTATCGTCACCCATCGCGCCGGTCTTATAAAAGGAAGATCGCTATCCTCAGATTCTAATGAGGACAGTCCTCCCGATCCCGGCTGCGTTGACAAGAGAAATCCCGCGTGCTAATCTGCGGCGACACTTGAATTTAAAGGGAAAACGAATGAAGCGGACAAGCTACTGCGGTGCGTTGACGGCTGCGCAGGTTGACGAACAGGTGACGCTGGCCGGGTGGGTCCATCGCCGGCGCGATCATGGCGGGTTGATTTTTATCGATCTGCGGGACAGGGAAGGTCTGGTCCAGGTGGTCTTCAACCCGCAGCTTTCCGAGGAGATCCATCAGCGGGCCCATCAGCTTCGATCGGAGTATGTCATCCAGGTCGACGGCAAGGTGATGCGCCGCCCCGCGGGGACCGAGAACCGGGATCTCCCGACGGGGGAGATCGAGGTTCACGCCGGCAATTTGGCCATCCTCAACGCATCCTTGACCCCCCCTTTCTCCATTGAAGAAGAGAACGAGCCGTCGGAGTCGCTTCGGCTTCAGTACCGCTACCTCGACCTTCGGCGCAAATCGGTCCAAGCGAATTTTATCCTTCGCCACAACTTGTCGAAGGCGATTCGCCGCTTTCTCGATCAACAGCGATTCCTGGAGATCGAAACCCCCTTCCTCACGAAGAGCACGCCGGAGGGGGCGCGCGATTTTCTCGTCCCCAGCCGCTTGAACGCCGGCCAGTTCTACGCCTTGCCGCAGTCTCCGCAGCTCTTCAAGCAGATCTTGATGATCTCCGGATTCGACCGCTATTATCAGATCGTCCGCTGTTTCCGGGATGAAGATCTGCGGGCCGATCGGCAGCCGGAGTTCACCCAGATCGATCTCGAGATGTCGTTCATCGAGCGGGAGGACATCCTTGCGTTGATGGAAGAGATGGTCCGGAGCGTTCTCCAGGAGGTGAAGGGGATTCGTCTCGAATCGCCCTTCCCGCGGCTGACCTATCAGGAGGCGATGAGCCGCTTTGGGGTCGACAAGCCCGATCTTCGCTTCGGGTTGGAGCTCAAGGATCTCTCCGATATCGCGATTCGTTCCGAATTTAAAGTTTTCCGTGAAGCGGTCGAGAAAAAGGGGTTCGTCAAAGGGATCAATGCGAAGGGACTGGCCACCCTCTCCCGAAAAGAATTGGAAGAGCTGACGCTGGAGGCGACCGGGCGGGGCGCCAA
>JAHFEM010000402.1 GCA_023248505.1 Nitrospirota bacterium | reverse complement strand
GGGGAAGCGGAACACCGGCAAAGAGGTGGGCTAAGACCAAGAGGACGATCCCCTCAATGTATGCATGAAAATGGGTGACCTCAAGGAGCTCCGGGAATTCCTTTGGGAAAGACATCTCCCCCCTTTCCCCTCCTTCCGTCTGCTCTCCGCCGCGGTAATGCTGGACGATCTTGTCGTACGTCGGACCGATCCGGGAGAAGGAGATGAAGATAAAGCTCAGATGCCCCGCCAAGGCGAAGGCGATGAAGAGGGTATATATCAACCGGATCTCCAGAGACGATTTCGATAGCCAGCTGTCTTGTCTGGTAAAATTTTTCAACTGATTTCCTTCCAGGGTTGCTCGCTTCGAGTCCCGACGAGAGCGAGGCCGATGACGATGGCTGAGCGACAGATCGTCATTCTCTCGAATATCGCCCGAATCATCGTGGAGAAGACCTTTCCCCCTCGTTGTGATCTCCTTTGGATTTATACACAACCTCAAAAATGGCCAGGGCCTTTCGAACCGCATAGGTTGCCGCGCGCGAAGAGAGGGTCGCGCCGCTGATCGATTCGACGTCATCCCCCAGGCGGAGCGGATTGTCGATCTTCTTTTTCACAAACTGCGCCATGAATCGCGGGTGGCGGATCTCCGAGCCCCTCGATTCACGATAGACCAGCACCTCCACCCCTTTCACCTCGCCGCTCGGTTGGATTCCGATCAAAAAGGTGATCGGCCGCTCCTTACCGACCACCTCCAGGAGAGTGGCGTATCCGACGGCTTCCTCCCCCTTTCGCCCGATCCAAAAGCGATAATCGTTTTCCCGAAAGGCCCTCCCCGCCAGCTGCTGCGCCTGAGCAAGTTGATCGGCGGAGAGACGGACCGGATCGGCATCAAAATGTTCGGCCTCGGGCATCATCTTTCGAAGCGCCGCCTCCTCCGTCAGATAAACGACCGCCGCCTCTCCGTGGATAGGAAGGAGAAGACCGATCATCGCCATGGAAACGAGGACGAGGAACCGCCGCCGGGTGATTGAGCGGTCCACGGAAAAGGGCTCCCACCCTTCGGTCCGGTGGAATGAGAACTTCTTTCCTGGCGCCTCTTTAACGATGAGTCCCTCTACTTCCGGGAAGCGGTTGAGAAAGGACCGCCCTTGCTTCTCCCCTAGAATAAACGCCGCGGTGGAAAGCGCATCGGCTTCCATGGCGGTCGGGGCAATCACGCTCGCGCTGGCGACCCCCTCCACCGGATATCCCGTCCGCGGATCGATCAGATGGCTGAAACGCCGTCCTTCAAAAATAAAATATCTCTCATAATCGCCCGAGGTGGAGATGGCTTGGTTGCGGAGATAAACCGTGCCGATCCTCCCCTCTTCCCGCCTTGGATGCTGGATATCAACCCTCCACCCTTCTTTATCCGGAGGGGCTTCCAATGCGTAGATCGTACTCCCCGAGCTGATCATGGCCCGGGTGACCCCCAATTCACGCAGCTTCTCGATCGCCCGATCGATCGCGTATCCCTTACCGATCCCCCCCAGGTTGATCTCGATTCCCTCTTTCATTCGCTCGATTCGCCCGGAGGCCAACCGAACGTGCCGAAATCCGACCTGATCGAGAAGAGATGCAATCTCCTCCTTCCCTGGAGGGGTGGACCGTCCCTCTCCGGGGCCAAACCCCCAGAGCCGGACCAGCGGCGCCGCCGTCGGATCGAAGGCACCGCCGCTCTTCTCGGCATACCCGATGGATTTGGACAGAACCTCAAAAAGCTCCGGATCGATCGAAAGCATTCCCTTTTTCCGAACAGCGTTGATGCGGGTCAGATCGCTCTTGGGACGGTAAATGCTCAACAATCGCTCGACGCGCGCGATCTCCATGAAAGCGGCAATCACCCCTTTCGCGCAGACCTCTCTCTCTCCGTAGGCGGTGACCTCGAAGAACGATCCCATTAAATACCGGATCCGTCGATAACATTCATTCATAGGCAACATGAAATCTCAATGACGCAGGAAGGGCGACCCGTCGGGTCGCCCTTCCCTCGCAGGACTATTTTATTTCCAAATTCTGCAATCAGAACATAAATGCAAGGGCCAAATTGGTACGGGATCCATCGGCGCCTGTTTCATCTTTCCACATCTCACGATCCGCCTTCACCGCCACATCCGGATGAGGATAGAAAGCCAGACCGTAGGTCACCACCTGCCGATCGGTCGCAGGATTCTCCGCCAATCCGGACGGGACGGCCGATTGCGTATTAAACGCCTCATACCGAATGAAAGGAACCCAATCCCACTGGGATTGGATTAAAGAGGCAAGGTGATAGGCCGCCTCGGCATACCAGCCGTATTGCTCCGATCCGACCGTGACGGTCTCTCCCGCGACGGCACTATTGACGGCGCTAATGTCATCCGCTCCCCGAATGCGGCTCTTGGCATAAAGGGCGGTGAAATCCAAACCCCGGAGACGATATCGAAGATCGGCATCCCAAAGCGTGACCCGGGCCTTTCCTAAACCGGGGGTTCCCTGACCGGCTCCCGAGCTGTAAAGGGAGGCCCCCACAACAAAACCGGGCAGCCCGGTATATTCCACACGACCGACGCCACCGAAATTGACCGCTTTGTTCGTATCCTCGAAGAGAATCTGTCGGCCGTCTTTAATCCCGTTCTCAGAAAACCCGCTCGCATCCAACCCTTCGACAAGGTAGATGCGATAATTGAATCCCTGAAACGGCTGGCCGAAGAAACCGAACCCGCCCGAGTTCCAGGTGGTCGGGATAATATACCGCTGGACATAAGGCCGCTCCACGCTGTAGAAAAGGGTCGGCTCATGGAATTCATTCAACGGCCCCACCGGCATCAGAACGCTGCCGGCCCGAACATTGATCGCCTCGTTGACGATGTAGTCGATATATGCAAATTCTAATTCCAGCTCCTGAGCCGCATGCTCGTAGTCGATCTCCGCATGGAGACTCAGCCGGTCGGTGTAGTACCAAGACCACCCCAACACCAATCGATGAAAGTCGAGCGTCGGCAGAAGATCTCCCTCGGGAAGCCCCGTTCCTTCCACGACGGGATGATTGTAGTGGAACTCGCCATATCCATGAAACGAGATCCTGGAGTCCGATGCAGACTCGCTCGATTCAGGGGGAAGGGAATTTCCGCTTTGACCCTGCATTCCCCCTCCCGTTTCGGCCGACACCTC
>JAHFEM010000401.1 GCA_023248505.1 Nitrospirota bacterium | reverse complement strand
TCGGCGACAGCTTTGAGAATGATGTCGTCGGCGCCAAACGGCTCGGGATGGACGCGGCCTGGATCAACCCGGCCGGCCTCCCCCTGCCGGCCGACGGCCCCCGGCCCGATTACATCCTCTCGGAGTTGACCGCCCTCTCCGACATCGTCTAGCCTCCAAAAAAAATGCTCCCCTTTTTATTGAAGAGGCGGCGGCGGGGGAGGTGTTTGCGTCAGAAGAGCGGCCAAGAGGAGGGTGATGAGGGCAAAGCCGGACTCGACCGTGATGAGCCAAAAGAAGCGCCGCTCCAGATCGGACGCCGTCAACGGCGCCGACTTCTGAATGCGCTGAAGGGAGGGGAGGATGTAGAAACGGCTCACCCCTCCCATGCCGATCGTCGCCGCGACCAGGAGGAGCTTCATCGATAGGACCTGCCCGTAGTTGAAATTAAAAATCCAATGTCCGTCTAGAAAAAGAACCGCGTTGTAACTGCCGCTCGTGATGATGAGGATCACCGAGAGGGTCGCCCACTTCGAGAAGGCGCCGATGAGCATCCGAAGAAAGACGGCCAATCGGGCCGGATCCATCCAGGCCGCCCCTTTTCGCGCCAGCCGCCGCAGCGGCAAGAGCCCTCCAATCCAGATCGACACCGCCGTGTAGTGAACCCAATCCGAGAAGACCACCCCATGAAGGGCGGGGCGGGTCACGGCATGCCCCGTCAGGCTCCCGGTCAGGCAAAGAAAGACGCCGGCTCCCAGGAGAAGGGGATCTCTCGCGTTGATCCGCATTCGGACCAGGATGAAGAGAAAGATAAGAAGCAAAAGTTTGATGATCCAGATGGAGCCGAAGTGGGTTCGGGTCAAGACGATCGGAAGCACCGGGGCGATGGCGGAAAGCGGTTTTCCGCTCATCATCTGCGCCTCATGGACCCAGGTCAGGAAGTGAATGATCAGGAGATAGCCGAGCAAACCTTTCAACAACGGCTCGGTGTAGGCCGCCTCCGCCTGCTGCAGTCGCCTCTCGGCATCGGGATCGCGGAGGGCGGTCAATGAAGGCAGGAAAACGAGGAGACGGAATCCGATCGCCCCGATCCAGAGAACAATCCCGACGACATCGAGCCATTTGAAGAGGGTCATCCGAAAAAGATGGAAGTCGATCAGATGCGACAGGGACTGTTCCATGCACCCTACTTTAATTTAAACGTGAAATCTCCCTCGGTCCGGTGCCCATCTTTGGCGACCACCTCCCATTTGACCTGATACTTTCCCGGCTCGATCTTCGGGAGCGAAAGGGTCAGGAGGGCCGGATCTTTTTGATCGACCTTCGATTCCACCGGCGCAACCTCTTTGCCGTTCGGGCCGATCAGCTGCATGCTGCTGAAGGCCGGTTCAATCTCGCCGTCAAACCAGATCTTCACCGACGCCGGAGGCGCATTGATCTCCGAGCCGACCTTCGGCTCGGAGCGGGTCGGGAAGGCGTGCGCCCAGAGCCTGGGCGCGAACGCCACGATCAGAAGCAACACCCACAGAAGCCGTTTCATATCGATCGTCCCTTCATTTCTTCATCTCTTCCGATGCAAAGATCGGTCTCCTGAATTGCTTCGGGAAAAGATCATCGAGATAGAGGCTCACGATCCCCATCACCCCGAGATCCGCCGTTTTGCGGGTGGTTCCGTTTATCGGGAGCACGGCGGCGAGTCCGACCTGGGAAGCCTTTCCGACCCAAACGAATCCGGGCCGGGCGAATGCTTCCGTTTGGCCCACGTCGGGCCCGTTCAAAACCCGATTGAAATTCAGCTCGACCATCGGGAAGAGGCGATTGAAGGGAGCGGGAATCCCGACATCCTTCACGAACTGTTGGAGGTAAGGAAGGCTGTAATAGATCGCAAAATCGTATGAAAGGGTGTTGGCGATCGCCTCCGTCTCCGAGGTTAGATTTTGGTGGATCGTCGCATCCCCCTGGACCATCAGCGGCTGGAGATATTTGAGCGAATCCGGCAAATCGCCGAATCCCTTCCCATAGAAAAAGCCGGTCCCGATGGAATAAAAATTTTCCGCCCCCACGTTCTCCTCTCCGACCGGAAGCTCTACCGAAAGGGCCGCCGTGGCGATCCACTCATGAACCGGGCTGGTATAGGCGACATACTTAAGCGCGAGTTCAGGGTTCTGAAACCCTTTCTCCGACTCCCCTTCATTTGGATTAAGCGCGGTCCACTCTCCGGCGACTTCCAATCCCAGACGCTCGGTCAATTGCAACGACAACGACGTCCCCAACGACAACTCTTTCCCCTCCTCCCCTCGAAGGTAGGAAGGGACCACCAGATCATATTCGCTGAAGACGTTGGCGTCCTCCGTGGCCATCGGCTCCACGAAGAGCCGTTTTCCGACCACGCCATGGGCAAACGAAAGATGCGGGAACAAAAACACCATCAAGAAAACGGTTAGAACCAGGGAGAGAGATTGTCGCTGCATGGGTTTCCTCCTCACTTTACAATAAGACAGCGTCCCGGCTCCTTGATCAAGGCGCAGGACCGCTTCACCGACCGAGGGATTGAGCGTCGTTTTACGAAAGGAGAGGAGGGGCACGATCGTGCGTATTCCAGGCCGCCGGATGGGTTCGGAAGACAAGAGCGTAAAGGAGATAGAAACCAAAGAAAAGAATAAACGAAAAAAAGAGGGACGGAGGCGTCTTTTCCGCCACCGTGGTCGCGCAAGCGAGAAGACACCAGGAGGTGTGCTCGGCCGCGGGAGGTTGATGATGCGCGTGGCTCGAAACGCCGCTCCCCCCAAGACAGGTTGCGCTAAGAACGAGGGCCGTCGCATAGAGAAAAACAAACAGCGGCGTTGCGATCTTTGGCAAGGAACGTCGAGCCATAGATGGGAGTATATGCCAGACTTCGCAAAGAAATCAATCTTGCTACCGCTTGAGGCTCACCGACACCCCATCTCGAAGCGGGATGATCGTGGTGGTCAATTCAGGGTGGGCGTAGAGGGCTTTGTTGAAGGTTTGAATCCCGACGGTGTCGGGGTCGTTGGATGAAGAGACGACCCGGCCGCTCCAGAGGACATTGTCGGCGATGAAGAGGCCGCCGGGCCTGAGCCGGGGAAGGCTCAGGGAGAGGGCTTCCGGATACGATTCCTTGTCGATGTCGCAGAAGATGATATCGAACGGGCCTTCCGTCTGCGCGATCAGCTCCAGCGCGTCTCCC
>JAHFEM010000039.1 GCA_023248505.1 Nitrospirota bacterium | reverse complement strand
CATCACCAGGGAGAGCCGACGAGCGCGCCTCCGGGCGCGAGCCAGAAATGGCCAGGTCCCATCGAGTCCGATCGGGCGGAACCCCTCTCGCTGAAGGTACCGGCTGTCCTGCGCCGGGCCGCAACCGAGGTCTAAGACCCGCGCCCCACGCTCGAGAGAGACACGCCATTCCTTCAGCAGAGGGGGAATCCGGTAGGACCTTCGGTCCCAATGGGCCAGGTAAAGATCCGCCTCTGCGGCGTACGATGCAAGGGTCTCCTGCTTCGGATCACGCCTCTTCCCTTTTCGACCTTGATTTCGAGGGGGCAATTGCATTATTTTTCAGTGGTCCTCTTTTGACCGGCGCGAATGGCCGGCCGGGTCTATCGGAAGCGGGAATCTTTATCTTCTCCGGCGCACGGCCGTATGTTTCCAAAAACGACTGCTTCGGCAATCATCACTTCGGAATCGCGGTGCGCGATCCGCAGACACGCCCCGATCTGGTGCGCAATCTTTGCCGAAGCAATATGCTCAGCGGGATGCTCCTGCTCTACCATGCCGAGGCGTTGATCCTGGAGAACACCTGCAGCGATAACCAACATTGGGGATTCGTGACGACCCCCGAATGCAAGACTTCCCCCGACGGCGAGGCACTCCTCTCCGCCAACCGCTTAATCCCCAATCCCCGGGGTCCCCTCCTTTTGAAAGAAGAACCGCTCGCTGAGATCGGACGATGAGATCCGCTTCTCATTCGATTTCGGCCTGATCAGCGGGACGCGAACTTAGACACCGATCGAAAGAGACGCTGGCCTTGCGCCACCGCCGCTTCGGAAAGCTCGGAGATCAACACCCCGCCGATAATCAGGCCGCCTCCAAACATCCCCCACCCTCCCATCGTTTCCTCCAGGAAGAAAAATCCCAGGAGGGCGGCCCAGAGCGGTTCAAGGGTAAAAATGAGGGCGGCGCGTGTCGGGGTCGTGTCCCGCTGATAACGGGTCTGAATGGAGCCGGTCACAACGGTCGCAAGAAATGCGGTGTAGCCGAGCACAATCAAGGCCGTCTGCGTCGGCCTGAAGAGGGGCTGCTCAAAGAAAAAGAAGGCAATCCAGCTGTAAACGGCCGGAGAGAAGATCTGCAGGAAGGTGAGCAGAAGCACATCATACCGGCGGGTTGTAAAGTCGAGCAAGACGATAAAGAGACCGAAAACGACCGAACAGAGCAGCGTCAGGAAGTCGCCTCGGTTGAGCCCTCCTCCCGAAGGCGCCGTCAAAAACCAGAGACCGATGGAAACGATGATCACTCCCGCAAGATTTCCCCACTTGGGACGGCGCCTCAAAAGGACCCATTGGAAGAGGGGGGTAAAAATCACCATCATGCTGGTGATAAAAGCCGACTTAGAGGCGGTGGTCTCTTTTAGTCCGAGGGTTTGCAAGATGAAGCCGATGAAGATCAGAAATCCGAGGAGACTCCCCCAGAGGAGCGCCTTGCGATCGGCATGCGGCAGCGCCTTCATACAAAAGGGAAAGAGGATGAGCGTTGCCAGGCTGAACCGGATGGAAACCATCAAGAGGGGAGAAATATCGGCCAAACCGACTTTAATGAGGACGAACGTTCCACCCCAGATAAATGTGGTGGCAAAAAGATACCACTCCGCCCGTCCTTTTGCCGTCACGAATTGAACGTCCCTTTCGAACCGATCATTCTATCTTTTAGGAAAAGCGCGCATCGCGGATTCGGCTCAGGCGCTCTTCTTTATGAACCCGCTCATCATAGCCGATCTGACGAACCACATCGGCCATTGAACTAAAATCACCGAAGCCGGACTTAAATTCGCTTTCAAACGGCTCCGAATCCAACTCCGAATGCTCTTGCAGGGAGTGCGTATACTCAAGCTCGGCTCAATTCACCCATTATAGTGCCGGAGTGGCGAACAAGCAACCTCTCTCGATCCGACGACAGGGAAGAAACACCGGGCCAAAGGGGAAGAGAAGATCACTTTGAAGCTTGTCCTGGAAGCGACTACGATGAAGGTCTCGGCCTAAATCGATCGATGTCCGATCATGAAATATCTAAGAGCCGGCTTCTTCGCGCATCAATCAGGTCGCTCAGAGGGCTCTTGTAGCCGCCAAACGCCTGGATCTCCTTGAGCAATGGGATATGCTCGATCGGCTCGTCATCTTTCCGCTCCCACGAAAGGGTACAGCGCGCGGTCGCCTGCTTCAGCGTCTCGACCAACGAAACGCCCCCCTTCCATCCGGAGGCATCGGAGGCCGAGCATTGGAAAGCAACTCGCCTTTCAAGATCGGTTTCGCGAAAAAGGATCTCCTTTAACGCCGTTGCCGACCGATGACGAGGGGCGTCCAAAGTGATTTGAATACGGTTTCGTTCGGATTGATTTTTGAGGGTATAGAGCTCTATCTTTTCCTCTTGGGATAAGAGCCGAATCTGGTCCAGAACCGTCTTCACCAGCACTCCGGGCGGAAGCGACGAGATCGAGAGGCGGGTCCGGGCTCCTTCCATCTCTGTCTGGATATCGGCGCGCAGGAGAAGGGTCCCCTTCCCGTCGGCATAGAGCGACCGGACCGCCCCGGTCCCGCCGACCACCCCTCCGGAAGCGAAGTCGGGCCCGGGGAGAAACGCCATCAGATCATCAAGCGGCATTTTCGGGTCTTGGCGGATATGCTCAAAGGCGCTCCAAAGCTCTTCCAAGTTGTGAGCAGGAATCTGGGTCCCGTCGGGCAAGCTCATTCCATTGAGGAGCCCCAAGGGGAGGAGCGGCGCTTTTCCCACCGGCATGACAACGTGGGAGAACCGAGAGAGCCGAAGCTCGACATATTCCGGCCCCTGCGGGATCTCATCGTGTTGATCGCCATACATCCCGCGCAGGTCGAAATGAGGATACCGGCAGCGCCACGGAAAGCCTAGCTGGAGGATCATCCGATAAGCATATCCAAGGCTCTTCGGGGAATACGATTCGATCGGCTCGACATGAGAGCTCAGCGCTTCGCAGTCATACTCAAAGTCCTCCTCATCCATCTTCCAATCCTGGATGGCCAGAACCTTCAAAATATCCTTCGCACTGAGGAAGACCCGGTCATTCTCCGCTTCCGCACGGCAGATATCAACCAATCGCCGTTGAAACGAGGTCAATCCGTCCAAAAAAAGAAACCCGTCCATGCAGCCCCCTTCTCAAAGGTATCGATTCCACGGAAGGCTATTCTATAGTACGGCCTTTGCCCTTGTCATGTTTTTTCTCTTTAAGCGGCAAAAGGGAGCGATCTCCGTTTGAACCGGAGGCAATGTTATGCTATAAAGGAGAGTAATCCAAGGAACGCTATTGAACTTCTGGAACAACATTCCCAAACCGATCATTGCCCTCTCTCCGATGGATGGGGTGACCGATCCCTGTTTTCGGCGGATCGTCGCGACCCATGGAAAGCCCGACCTGATCGTCACCGAATTCACGAGCGTGGAAGGAATCCTCCACGGCGCCGAGAGCGAGCTGGGCGGCCTCATCTTCGACGAGATCGAACGGCCCATCGTCGCTCAAATCTACGGCGCCAAACCGGAATCCTTCTTTCTGATCGCCCAGCTTGTTTGCGAGCTCGGATTCGACGGCCTCGATATCAACATGGGGTGTCCGGCCAAGGCGGTCTCATCTCGCGGATGCGGGGCCGGGCTCATCAACGATCCGCCTCGCGCAAAGGCGATTCTTCAGGCGGCGCGCCAGGGCATCGATCGTTGGGTGGCGGGCGGGTCGCTCCCGCTCGCTGACCTTCATCCCAAAATCGGGGAATGGCTCATCCGCAGAAAACAGGCCGGACAACTTCCCCCTTCCGAACGGCATCCTCTCCCCATCTCGGTCAAGACGCGGCTCGGCGTCAATCGCGTCGTGATTCAAGAATGGGTCTCTCATCTATTGGAAGAAAAACCGGCCGCCATTTCGATTCATGGCCGAACGCTGAACCAGGGCTATCGAGGCGCCGCCGATTGGAAGGCGATTGCCGAGGCCGCCTCGGTCGCACACGGCTCCGGCACGTTGATCTTGGGTAACGGCGATATTCGATCGCTCAATGAAGCGGCCCACCGGATTCGAGAAAGCGGTGTGGATGGAGTTCTCATCGGGCGCGCCGCGTTGGGAAATCCGTGGATCTTCCGTAAGAAGGCGGCCCTCCGCCGGGTGGCCGCTCCTGTCCCTGGGCCAGAGGCGCTGGGTCAAATCGAGCTGCTGCCGATTCGAGAGGAACCGGGCTCCTCTCTGGAGCGCCTTGAAGCTGCGCTGGAGCATGCCCGCCTTTTTCAAGAGACCCGCGGTCTCTCCCGATTTGCGGAGATGAGAAAACATCTCGGCTGGTACTGCAAGGGATTTCCCGGCGCCGGCCAACTGCGGGAGAAATTGGTCCGGGTGCACAATACCGAAGAGGTTGAGGCCCTGCTGGCTCCGTTCCTGAGCGAAGTTTCATGCCGTTGATCTCCGATGCTGTCCCCCGGCAGTCGATCATCCTCGCATCGACCTCCGCCCGCCGAAAGGCCATCCTCTCCCTCCTCGGGATCCCCTTTCAAGCCGTTCCTCCGCGATTCGAGGAGATCCTCGATGAAAAACGATCGATTGTGGAGGAGGTCACCGCCTTCGCTGAAGGCAAGGCCCTGTCGCTACGGGAAGCGTTTCCGAAAAGCATTCTCATCGGGAGCGATACCCTGATTGAGTGCGAGGGGGAGAAAATCGGAAAGCCGCGCGACCCGAAAGACGCCAAAAAAATCTTGCGCCGGCTGAGCGGACGCTCCCATCGCATCTGGACGGCGGTCTTTCTGTCCGACCCGCTCCAACCCCCTTCCGAGATCCATGTCGAGACCATCGACGTAACCCTGCGGAACATGAGCGACGTTGAGATCGATCAATACGTCGCGACAGGAGATCCGCTGGATAAAGCCGGGGCCTACTCGCTTCAGGGGGAAGGTCGGCGCTTCATTGAGCGGCTAGCGGGAGACTATCTTGCCGCCGTCGGCCTTCCGTTGAAACCGATGGTCCCCTTCTTCCAGAGGGCTCACATTCCTGTCCCGCTCGACGTTGAACGGCTTTATCGCGAAAGGGATTTTATGAACTGGAGGACGTTTTAGGGGGAGTGCAAATCCGAAAATTCTATGTTATAGTCTCAAAAGGAAAGGCGACACACCTTTCCTAGTCCCTGTAGCGAGGGGTGACCGGAGAGCTTGCTCTTCGGATGCCTGGACGGGGGCGGCCTTCCGGGCGACGATCGGCGCGTCGATTCGGAGGGGGGCAAGGTCTGGGCCTTGCCGCAACGTTCCACGCCGGCGGAAGGAGGTGGTCCAGTGGGCAGTACGAATCCTACGGCATGTGAGGTGGCGGCGTCCTGATTGACGCGTCACAGATATTAGGTCGATGCTAGGGACGCAGGTCCCCGGCGCCACCGAAACCCGGAAGCGCGGTTGCTGTAGCCGCTTTGAGATCGAACGATCTGCTTCCGGGCTTTTATTTTCAAACCCTTCCGATGCACCCGCTCCGCCTTGCCATCGCTTAAGAATCTTGATGTCAAGGGGGGTCTATCCGTGTATAATGGAGGTAATGGTTCAGGATCATTCCGGAGGCTTCCATGAGTGACGAACAGGCAAAGTCAGAAAAAAAAGAAGAAGTAAAAAAAGACGAGAAAAAGGAAGAGAAGAAGGAAACGACGCACATCCCCCTCCGATTTATCCGTAACGATGATGAAGAGCTGGAAGAAGACTTGAAAGAAATCTACGATGAGGATAAGGTGACGCATCGTCAGGGAACGAGTGAACCCGAAGCGGACTAACGACGCGGACGCTCCCCTCCTTTTCTCGCTCATCGTTTCCAGAGCGTCCACTCCCTTTTTCGCTTCATCACCCGACCTCCTCGATTGATGAATCATCACTGATCAGAACCCTTTCCGGTAACCTCCGGCAACCGCTCACCGCGCCGGTTTTCAATGCGCCTACAAACCCCTCTCTTGTTTGACCTGCTCCTGATTTGCTACGATAAAAATAGAAAATAAAACTTCAAAGCAGAGCCTGAGATTTTCGTCGGTCGGAATTTCCTTCTCTTTATATCTCGGATCTGTTGATCCGGTGGAGAGGCCTTTGGCCCATTGGATTAGATCTATCGGATGAGGCCGAGGAAACCATGGATATTGGCCTGAACCTGAATAAGAGAGGTTGAAATGCTTATGACAAGAAGACTTCACGATCGCTCCGCCAAGACGTTTGCATCCGCCCTGCTTTTTTTTATGCTGGCGGGAACGACATCGGCATCGGCACAGATGACAAGTCCGCCGACGCAAGAGACTCAACCCTCTGTGGGAAACGGCAACGTCGGACAAGGCGCCGAGCAGAGCGCTCCCTCCGAATCGCCGCCGAGAAGCCGTATCGAGGGCTGGTTCAATCGCTCCGGTTCCGGACTGTTCATCGCACTCACCCCCTTTGCCACAGGGGTGGCGCTCTTCATTTTATTGTTGGTCATTCTGCTGCCGTTTCTCTTTCGAGCGGGATCCCGGAGAGCGAAGAGAGGCTATTTTAAAACCGTTTCATACTCACGGCAGAGGAGGGTCGCATGATCTCAGGGAGAGAACTGATCGGAATGCCGATCTATTCATTGGATCGCGGGGAGGCGATCGGCAAGGTTGAAAATCTGGTCTTTGATGCGGATCAGAAGAGGGTAACCGGGTTCGTTTTGGAAGAGGGCGGCCTCTTCCGATCCCCCCAGGTTATCCCCTTTGAAAGTGCGGAGAGTATCGGCCCGGACGCGATCGTCTTAAAGCCGGGGGCATCGTTAGAAATATCGTCTGAACAGATCGATCCAAAACAGCTCAAAGAGAGCTTTAATTTGTCCGGGCGGAAGGTCCTCTCCGAACGGGGGCATGAGATCGGAACCGTGTACGATTTGGATATTGACGAACTGACCGGCGCCGTCACCGGAATCGAAGTCACGCGGGGCCTCTTCCAAGATACGGCCGAAGGGAAGAAACACATCGACTTTGAGCATATTCAAAAGATCGGGAAAGATGTCATTATCGTCTCACAGTCGGCCCTCGAAACGCTGACCGCACAAAAAGGAGGTCTCTCCGCCACCTATCAAAACATGAAAGAGGCCGGTGTCGAATCATTGGAAAGAGTTCGAGGCAAATCGGGCGCCTTCGGCGCCACAGCGCGAGAGAAAAAAGAGACCTGGGGGAAAACCGCTCAGGAACGAATGGAACAGATGAAGGAGCGCAGCCGATCCGGCTTTGTCCGGGGCAAAACGGAAGCGTCGCGTTTCTGGGAAGACTTCGGCGCCAGCGTCGATCGCATCCGCAAGAGAGCAGAAGGATATTTCCACTGGCTCCGGAACCGGATCCTGCAACGTCGAATCGAGCAGGCGGTCGGGCGCCGGGTCAGCCGAACGATCCTGGATCCCTCTGACAGGGTTATCCTTCTGCAAGGAGAGATGATCACATACAGTGCAGTACAAAAAGCGAAGGAAGCAGGGGTTCACGAAATCCTGTTCGATTCGATCGTAAAAGAAAACCTTTTTGCGCTCCGCCGGAAGGAGACCCAATCGGCCGCGGAGGAAGTCTTTTCAAAGCGGCCCCCACCGCCCATGCAGAGCGAAGAGAGACTCCAAAAGAGCGCTTAACAAAAGGAAGGAGTAGCGATGAGATACTTGATCGCTTGGTTGTTGGGAGTTCCGTTTGGTCTGATCGTGATCTGGATGCTGCTGTCGAATCTCTTCTGACACCCGAAAACAGATCTGTAAAGAGGCGGGCCTTCGGCCCGCCTCTTTTTGTTTAAATAACCGACTCGCCGAAAATATATCCTGAAAAGACCGAGACGAGCGGCCAGACAAATCGCCGCATCATGCCAAATGGATCAAGAAAAACGATGACGATCAAAAGAAGCATTCCATACGGTTCTATCTGACCGATCAGCCGGGATTGACGTTCCGGTAAAACGCCGACCAAGACCCGTCCGCCATCCAGGGGAGGAATCGGAATGAGATTGAACACCATCAGCAGAATGTTGATATCGACCGAAAAACGGAGCATCAGGAGAAGCGGAACGAAGAAGGCCGAGAGAAGTCCTTGGGAGCTCGAAAAGTTTCCAACCCCGCCCAAGGAATAAAGCTGAGGATAGATCATGAGGATCGCGCGATACAATACGCCGCTGATGATCGCCAAAAGGAGGTTCATCCCCGGGCCCGCCGCAGCCACCCAGGCCATGTCTTGTTTCGGGCGGCGAAGATTGAACGGATTCACCGGAACCGGCTTGGCATATCCGAAGATAAAACCGGTGGTCGCAAAAAGAAGGAGCGGAATGATGATCGTCCCGAAGAGATCCGTGTGGACCCACGGATTGAGGGTGATCCGCCCCAGCATCCGGGCGGTCGCGTCCCCTTTCTTGTCGGCCACCCAAGCATGGGCCGCCTCGTGAAGGGTCACCGCGAAGAGAAGCGGCAGAACCATAATCGCAATTTGCTGAACCAGATGATTCAATTCTTTTGCTCTCCCTCTATCCGAATTTCGACCAAGACCTCATCCGGATTAACACGATCCCCTTCTGCAACATGGATCGCCATGACCACCCCCGGAATGGGCGTGTGAACCTCGCTCTGCATTTTCATCGCCTCAACGATCAGGACCGTCTGTCCCGTTTTAACCTTCTCGCCTAATCGGACTTTGATGCCGACCACCGCCCCCGGCATCGGGGTGGTCACATCCCCCTCATGGGCCGCCTTCGGCCGGGTCGATCGCCCCCCCGCCTTGGCATCGATTCTTCCCTCGGCGCTCGGGACCACCTCCAAGAGCGACTCGACCATCACCTCTTCAAGCTGTCCGTCGATATAAAGGAAATAAGGCCGGCCTCCCTCCCCCGGATGACCCATTCCCCCGACCTTCACATGGAAGGTTTCCCCATGCACTTTCACATTAAATTCGCTGGGGGTGAGCAGAGGCGACGGGGCCGCCGGCGCCGACTCAATTTCTTTCCCCTTTGAGGGTGCTTCCGGTTTATTATTAGGATCGTTCTTCTTTGAAAAAAAGTCAAGCGCGACTTTAGGAAAGAGGGTGTATGTAATGAGATCTTCTACGCTTTGAGAGATATCCTTCAGTTCAGCTTGGGTCCGAATCAATTCCGGTTCGATGAGGTCGGCCGGCCGGCACGTCACCACCTCCTCATCCCCGATGGCCCTCTTGCGCACCTGCTCGTTGATCGCCGCCGACGGTTTTCCGTAGAGTCCCTTCAGATAGTTTTTCGTCTCGGTGGTAAT
>JAHFEM010000400.1 GCA_023248505.1 Nitrospirota bacterium | reverse complement strand
CGTTTCGGGACGCTCCCCGCGCTCTCCCTCTTCGAGGGCCCGCCGGACGGATCGATCGATCTCATCCCAGAGCCGATACCGCTTCAAGACTTCGATCGCATCGCTAAACGTCGTCGGATCGGAGACAGTCGGCCCGGAGGCGATCACATCGAGCCGGTCTCCGACCACATCGGAGAGGATGAAGTTGGCCATTCGGGCCGGGCCGACCGCCCGGGCAAGCCGGCCTCCCTTGATTTGAGAGAGGTGCTTCCGGACGGCATTGATCTCGCCGATCGCGGCGCCGGAACGCAAGAGAAGATCGGTCGCCTGCTGCTTGGCCTGAAGCGTAACGCCGGAGACCGGCAGCGGGAGGAGGGCCGATCCTCCCCCCGACCAGAGGCCGATGACGAGATCGCCCCGCTTCGCACGGCGCGCCTGCGAGAGGATCTCCTTCGCCCCCTGCTCTCCCGCCGCGTCGGGAATCGGATGGCCCGCCTCGATGATCCGTATCTTCCGGCAGGGAAGGCCGTATCCGTACTGGGTCACCACCACCCCCTCGGTGATGGCATCCCCCAGGAGCCGCTCCAGCTCCTGCGCCATTCGGGCCGATCCCTTTCCGGCCCCGACGACGTAAACGGCACGGCGCGGATCGATGCGATCAGAGTGGCCGTCCCACTCTATCGCTCCACTCCGAAAACGGATTTTCTTTCGAAGAAGCTTTCCCGGATCGAGCGCGCTCAGGAGGGGCGGGAGCAGGCGGTTCAGCCATTCTTTTCCGGAACGCGCAGGGTTTTTCATGGGAGGGTGGGTGCCGCGGGTGGGGTGAGTATCCTGTAAATGAGCTCCGCGCGTCGCGCGGCCTCTTCTCCCTCTCCGATCTTACCCATTTTCCGCTGAACCCGTGCGAGGTGTGTCAAATCTTGCGCGATGGTGAGGGGGATCTCCCTTTTTCGATCGAGCTCCAACGCTTCTTGGTAAAACGAGAGCGCCATCGGGAGGCGTTGCTCTTCTTCAGATAAAATTCCCAGGTTCACCAGGGTCGTCGCCGTCTCTGCATCGAAAGCCGCCGTACGATGGAGGGCGAGGGCCGCTTCAAAGGAGCGCCGGGCGGAGATGAAATCTCCCTTCTTCTTATAGATCAGGCCGAGGTTGTTGAGAAGGGCCCCTCTCTCGCGCGGACGCGCGCTTTTTTCCTCAAGCTGAAGCGCTCGTTGATCGGCGTCGAGCGCGCCGTCGAGGTCGCCGGCCACGAAGAGGGCCCGTCCCCACTGCATCAAGCTCTCGGAAAGAAGCTCCGGCCGACCGAGCGCTTGGCTCCGGATCACCGTTTTCTGATGGACGGCCAGCGCGGCGGGAACCTTTCCCTGAAGCAGCGCGGCCGCCCCGGTCCCGTTGAGCGATGCGATCTGACCGGCTTCATCGTCAATTCGCTCCGAGAGCGCCTTGGCCTGCTGGAAGAGCCGCTCGGCCTCGGAGATCTTCCCCGCTTCGATTGCCTTCCATCCCTTCTCCCGAAGTCCCGCGGCCGCGTCCATCGTCGGAGGCGACGGCCGGACGGTGGACCCGCCGCATCCTGCGATCAAAAACACCGCCATCAGAGGAAGCGAGATCATTCCGTATCGGAGTCTCAACATCATCGCGCCTCGTTCTGGACCGGCGTGGAGGGAACGGGATCGGACACCGGCGGAAGCGGCGCCGTGTCGCGCAGGCCCAATGTCGCCCCAACGTCCGTCTCCCTCGGCGGGATCATGTTTCGAACCGGCCAGCTTCGCTTGACGCCGGCCACGATCTCCTGAACTTCCGTCAGTTGTTCGTTCCCCTTCCGCATCATCTCCGGCAAGGGCTCCGTCGCCGCCTTCAAATTCTTCATCGTCGCTTGGGTGTCGGCGAGAAGGCCTCGCGTCTCCTCGATCAGGGGAGGAAGGGCGCTGGTCATCTCCCGAACCCCCTGCGCCGTGGCGACCGCCTCTTCGGTGACCTTCTCCACGTTTCGCAAGGAGCGGCCGCCCGAAGCGGCGTAGGAGGGAAGCTCATCGGCCACCTGGCCGACCTTCGCCGCGATCTGCTCGACATGCGCCAGGCTCCTCTGGCCGGTCTCGATCAACTGGGGAAACTCGGCCGTGCTCTTCTCCAGATGATCGATCATCTTCTGGAGGTTCTCGATCGTCGGCATGACCACCTCGATGATCTGCTCGATCTCAAACGGATCTTTACCGGTGAGGCGCCCTCCATTTTCGATGACCGGCAACTTCGGCGAGCCGATGGAGACCAGTATCCGCTTGTCGCCGACGACGAAGCCGGACCGGCTGATCGTGGCGACGGAGTTGAGCCGGACCTTCTCGCGGTGCTTCTTCAACAGCTCCAGGCTCACATCGACCTGGTTCTCGGCGTTGAAGCGGACCGACGCGATCTGGCCGATCCGAATCCCCGAGACGACCACAGGCGCCCCCGGCTCCATTCCGTACCCTTCCTTGAAGGTGGTCGTCACGTGGTATTTTTCTTCAAAGAGCTCCCGGTTGCGGCCGATGACGATGGCGACCACCACCACCAGAACCAAGGGGATCAGGACAAAGAGTCCGACGATCTTTTCAATTTGGCTGAGCGACAGCCGATGAGAGTAATGCATCTTCATCGAAACCTCATGGGTGTTTTTCTTCCTCGATCAGCCGGCCCTCTTTGAGCGCCAAGACCCGGTCGGAGAGCGCCTTCATCGAAGCGGGATTAGAGGTCGTCAAAATGAGGGTCCGCCCCTCCTCTTTCAGCCGGTTCAAGCGGCCGATCATCTTTGTCCCGCTTGAAGGATCAAGCCCCCAGAGCGGCTCGTCGATAAAAAGGACCGCGGGCTTTAAAATCGACGCCCGAAGGAGCGATATAAATTTTACCTCGGACCCGGTCACTTGAAAAGGGAACTTCTTTTTCACCGGAAGAAGCCCCATCTCTTCGAGCTCCGCTTCGATCTTCTCTAATAATACCTTATCGACAGAACCTTGGTGATAGCGGATCGGGAGAGTGACATTATCGAGAAGCGTCATGTTCGAAAGGAGTCCGCCCGCCTGGAAGACAAATCCGACCTCGGCCCGGATCGCCGTCAGCTGCCGCTCAGTGAGCCCCCTGAGGGAAATCCCTTTGATCCGGACGGTCCCTTCTTCCGGCTGGACCAGACCGACGCAAATCCGAAGGAGGGTGCTTTTCCCGGAGCCGTTCGACCCTGAGAGAATCA
>JAHFEM010000399.1 GCA_023248505.1 Nitrospirota bacterium | reverse complement strand
ACCCGCCAGACGATGTCCTTCGAGGAGGTCCTCGCCGTTTTCAACCGGGCCTGGCGGGGAGAGGGGTTCTTGAGCCGCCAGCATGAGGAACAGCGGCTCGCCGCCGGGCGCGCGGCATTGCGGCGATTTTATGAAGAGGAGGCGCGGCGCGGCCGGCGGCCGACCTATATCGAAAAAGAATTCTCTTTCACCTTCGAGGGAAACCGGATCGCGGGGCGGTGGGATCGGGTCGATGAGACGGAAGAAGGGGGGGTGATCATCGACTACAAGACCTCCGATGTGCGCGATCAGGAGTCGGCCGATAAGAAAGCCAAGGAGAACCTTCAGCTCACCCTCTATGCCTGGTCTTATCGGGAGCGGTTCGGGAAGCTGCCGGTGCGGGCGGAGCTGCATTTTCTCGATTCGGGGCTGGTGGGGACGACGGTCAAGCAGGAGAAAGAGATCGAGAAGATGCAGGAGAAGATTCGGGTCGTCGCAGAGGGAATTCGGAAAGAAGATTTCGAGGCCCGGCCCACCTACATCGCCTGCCAGTATTGCGCCTACCAGGATATCTGCCCGAACACCGCGGGTGCGGAGTAGCCGGATTCCATCAATTTGAGATCAAAACTGGAATCAAAAGCCACTTCATCGGAATAAACTGCGCTTTAGCCTTCTTCCTAGGCCCGATCACATTCATTCCCATGTCGCTTCCATCCGAGAAAGAGAACGGCTCCGATCAATAAAACGGCAAGTGTCGGGTCGGCGGCCGCCGCGGTTTTGTCTTGAATGGCGCACCCGCCGCCCCCGCTTCTGTTATTGCTGCCGGCCTGGGGGATCGGGAGATTACCGGAAGTGTTGGGGGGAGGATCTTCCCCGTTTACAGGTGGATTACCAGAAATACTTGGGGGATCTTCTTGCTCGACGGCAGAACCGCCGCCATCGGACGGAGCAGAGTTGTTTCCTGTCACCGTGGTTCCCCGATCAAATTCGCCTAAGGTGAGAATGTTCAATGTCCCGGCATTCTCTAAGTCGGCCGCGTATTGAAGCAAGGACTGAAGGTCGCTTGTGGGCCACTCGCCCACTTCATCAGGGTTAGACACGATGTTATGGAAGGTGAAAATTTGGCAGCTTCCTTCCCGCGCCGCCGCGTCGATGTAGCCTTTCGCGGTATCGAGAGAGGTCCTGTAATCGAGTTCGGAAGTATAAAGGTCATAGCGTTTGGGGATCCCTTTTGCGAAGGGCTGCCGCTTGTTCGTCCCTCCCCGCATGAGCCGTATTCCCTGCGCCGCCGCGGCCGCCTCGATCGTGCCGTTTAAGACAGAATAAGGGGGGGCTAGGAGATTCAGGGCCTCTGTGAATCCTCTGTCGTTCAGCCAGGTTCTATTCAGTGCAATCTCGCTCTCTATCTCCGCCTGTGTCATCGTGGTGAAGTTCGGGTGGGTAAAGGAGTGGTTTCCAATCTCCCACCCCGCGTCGTGGAATTCATGAAGGTTCGCCTCCGTCAGATAGGCGGGGTCACCGATATTGGATCCGTAGACGAATAAAGTTCCCCGGATGCCGAAGTTCTGAAAGATCGGAAAGCCTTCCGAGTACTGTGTGTGAGAACCATCATCCATCATGAAGATCACGCACGGTTTAGAGTAGAAGCCATGATACATCGCATCGAAATAGACAGAGGCAGGACCCTCCTCTTTGGCGGTGACCCGCAACCGCAGACAGCGCATCGGATTCGACCAGCTCTCGCCGTTGTGGTTGTCCCATAATTCACGGGGGAAGGTAAAAAAATTCCAGCCGTCTTGCGTGGTGATAAAAAAACCCTGGCTGAAGTAGGAATCGAATGAGCAGTTCGGTGTCGAGGAAAGGAAGGCGGTCAGGCCCTGGATTTTCGTCCGATCTTCAACATAGAACCAGAGCCCAAGCAATTCGGAGTTTTGCATGTCGATGGGTGTTGTAAAAAGTCGATCCATCTGTGCATAGGAGCCAGAACCAGCGCTGGCGGTGAGCTTGATCGATCCGGTGTTTGCGACGCCGAGGTCGTCACGAAAGATCGTGGTGTTGGTCTCAAAAGCGTGTCCCCCGGTACCGCTTAACGTCCAGTTACTGGTGAATTTCATGTTTTCAAACAGCGCACCCGACTGAATCTCAAAGTTCGGCGGAGTTTGTTGAGCCAAGGCGCCTGAGTTTGAAAGAAGTGAAATAAGAAGCGCTGAAAAGAGCTTTTTCATCATTTACCTGGATAACATGAGTGTGGGTGGCCGTATCGTAATGGGTTCCGACCCAGTACTTCACAGGTGGATGTGCTCATACAGGATAATACTGGGGCCTAGTGATTTTACTGATAACAAATGGGAGGAATCAACAAAAAAATTATGGGAGCTGTTCGAGGATAAACAGCGGGTGTTCGGAGAAAGAATCAAGTGCGGAGGTTCGGTTCCTCGCCGCATTCTCAATTGTCACGGTCTTAGCAATACCTTCAACACCCCTCGCTCCGCCGCTTTCCGAAACGCTTCCTTCCCTTTCTTCAGTGGAAATACCTCAGTGATCAACGAGTGAACATCCACCTTCTTTTGAGAAAGCGCTTCGAGCGCCGGTGGAAACGGTCCGCAGCGGGAGCCGACCACGGTGACCTCGTCGATCACGACTTTGGCGAGATCGACTTTGGGGCGGCCGGCGCAGGTGGTCTTCAGGACGATCGTGCCTTGGGGACGGACGAGTTGTTGGGCGAGGTTGAAGCCTTTGGGGGAGCCGGTGGCGTCGATCACGATGTCGGAGAGGTGTTGGAGCGGCGCGATCTGATCGAGGGAGAGGGATTGAACGCCCCAACGATCCAAGAGCGCCTTCCGCTCAACGTGTCGTCCGATCACAATCAGCCGGCAGCGGTCCTTCAGTACCTGAGCAATCAAAAGGCCGAGCTTGCCGTCGCCGAGGAGGGTGACGCGATCTTCAGGTCGGACTGCAAGCTGCTCAATGATCCGAAACGCGGCGGCGAGCGGTTCGGTGAAGACCGCTTCTTCGTCGGTGAGGTTCTCGGGAACGAGGTGGAGATTCCGGATCGGCAAAGAGAGCGATTCGGCGAAGCTGCCGTTCCTTCCCAGGATGCCGAGGACGGTCCGCTGGGCGCAGTGGTTTGGCATCGCTCGAACACAGAAGCAGCAGTTCCCGCAGGCGGCGTTGATCTCGCCGACGACCAGTTTTCCGATCCAAGCGCGATCGGGGGCCGCTT
>JAHFEM010000398.1 GCA_023248505.1 Nitrospirota bacterium | reverse complement strand
GATCGGATCGATGATGATCGGCGCGTAGACGCCTAATTGTTCCTGCCCACCCGAATGACTGTGAAACCAGTAGGTCCCGCTCTGCTTGAGGGGGAAGCGGTAAGTGAACGTCATCCCGGGCTTGATCCCCCCGAAGCTGACGCCGGGAACGCCGTCCATGTCGGGCGGTACAAGCAGCCCGTGCCAATGAATCGAAGCGATCTCTTTCAACTGGTTTGTAACATTGAGCGTGACGTTTTGCCCTTCGCGCAAACGAAGGAGCGGTCCCGGGACCGCGCCGTTGATTGTTATCGCCATCCCGGTTTGATCACCGACGCGAAAAGGAGTTTCGGCGATCGTAAGATCGATAACGTCTCCGGTCAATTCCCCAGTTTGCGCCGATTCCGTCGGCCTTCCCCAGGCGTAGGTGGGGGCAAAGCGTTCCAACAACGCCAGCATCCCGAATGCGCCGGCGCCCTTCAGCAGCTGACGCCTAGAGATAAGATAAGTTTTCATTTCATCCTCCTTGCCGGTGGATCATTGACCTTAAAGTGAGGTGAAAATGGATCGAAGATAGAAAAGTAATCCTCCTTGTCGCTGTCTAGAAGGTAGCTCGAAAGAAACCTTTATCCACGTTGCTAAAAGAGCAACGCTGGATATGCTACGAGCGTCGTTTTCCTAAACTTTGGCAGAGGGGGTTTAAATCCGGTAGATAGAGTAGAGTTGATAATATTCGGTCAGTAATTTGGGAAGGATGCTTCTTTCAAGAAGAGGCTTTTGGTAACCATGCGCTTGATTTAAATGGATGGGAGGATCGGTAGGAGAGAAGAAATACTGATAAACAGAAGCGGCTTGTTCACGAGGGCGTTCCTTTTGTAACTTGCTGCTATAGGAGATCGACCCCGAACAAGAGTGCTCTGCCCCTTTGGAAGCATGGTGGGTATCGTCCATGTCCCCATGATGGCCATGATCGGCATGGGTCGCCTCGCCTGCATGAGCGACAGACGATGAGTCGCTCCAGGGACAAACGCCCCAGACAAAAAACCAGACCAGGAGAAGGAAGCAGGTCGTCATTCGATTTGGTAAGACGGAGCGGTATTTCATGTCCTGATCTTAGCTTGGTTATCGAAGAAGTGTCAATACGGAAGAATGAAAACAAGCGTGAGGAGAGCTGGTAAGACTTTTACCAAGTCATCGCTCGTAAAAACATGAGCTAGCACAGTTTCTCTTCATTCAACGCCTCATATCCTTCTTTGGCTGCAAAAAATACAATAATTAGACCCGCCACTGGGTCCGCCCACCAGATACCATAAAGGTAATTCAGTCCCAGTCCGATGAGCAATGCAATCGACAAAAAGACGCAAGCGAGGGTCTGTTTGGAATCGGCGACAACGCTTCGGCTCTTCATCATCAAACCCGTCCGGTATTTCAGATAAAACAAAGTCGGCATGATCACAACAGATAGGAGCGCAATGACGATCCCGAACAAGCTTGGATCGGGGGCTTCTCGGTAAACCAGTTTCTCAATCGCCTCATAAGTTACATAAACCGATAAGGCGAGAAACGCATATCCAATCGCCCGAACGGCCCTAGCCTCACGCCGCTCTTCTTCCTCTTCGGTTCTTTCGTCTCTTCTCCAAAACCGCCAGATGATGATGCCGCCGGAGAGCGATTCTACAAAACTGTCCAGGCCAAAGCCGACCAGAGCGACGCTCCCGGCGATAAGCCCAGCTATGATCGGACTCCTTCGAGGACATTGTATCCGACGGTAAAATAGGCCAGCAGGCGAGCCCTGCGTTGAAGCGCTGAATCCATCCGATCAGTCTCCCTGCTTCTCTGCCAACATCCGGCATTCCTCGATGACCTCTTTGGGAATCATCTTCAGGGCGATCAGAACCAGGGTGGGCACGATAATCATATCATCGACGTGGCCGATTAGAGGAATAAAATCTGGAATCAGATCGAACGGCAAAAGGAGATAGCCGACGGCGAGCGCGAGAAGGAGCTTGGCCGCCTTCGGCGTGCGGCGATCTCTGAGCATCAGGCGATAGGCCTTCAGCTCACGTTTCAAGGTCATGCCGATCGACTTTAACCTATTCATTCTATACCAAACAGCTCCCAGAGCGGTGCCCCTTTTCTGTCCTCCATGTTATCGACCTTCCCTTTGTCGGCGCTCTTCAGAACTATTCTCCTCATCAGTGTCCTCGCCATGTCGCTCCAGCCACTTGAGATTTTCGGAAGCGACCCTATTGGAAGGATCGATCCTGATTGTCTCTTGCCACTCCTCTTTGGCCTTCTTAAATTCTTTACGGTCGGCATAGAGATCACCCAAACTGATCCTGGCTTGAACATGCTTTGAATCAATACGAATCGCTTCTTTCAACTCCTTTTCCCCCGCTTCTCTTTCCTGGTTGAGAAGGTAAGCCAGTCCAAAATTATAATGAAATTCGGCGTCGCTTGGTTTTAGGCGGACCGCTTCTTGAAAAGCGGCGACGGCGCCGGGATAATCGTGGAAGTTTTCTCCCAATGCAATCCCCAGGTTGTAATACATTTCCGCCTTCTTTAGACCTAAGGAGATCGCTTTTTTATACTCGGAGATCTCCAGATCATACCGATCAATCTGGCCATAAGCAAACCCCAGATGGTAATGAGCGAGCGCAAAGTCGGGGCTCTTCTTGACGATCTTTTCATGTAACTCCACCGCCTTCTGCGGCTCTCCGTTCAAGAGAAAACGGTCGGCCTCCGCATCGCAGATCTCGCCGGGAGAGGGAGAGTCAGCGGCCCAGGCAAATCCGATAAATAAAAAGACGGTCAAAAGAACATCCAGAAAGAAGCCCCATCCCCAACCAATCTTTGAAGACCTTCTCGGCATTTTCCTGATTCCCTTATCCCCTCTCCCGCGGAGACCGAATCTCTTCAATCCGATGGCCGGGCGTCACTGCGACTTGAAGCGTCGTGTGGCTGATCTGAAACCGATCGGCGAGGAGCGCTTCAAGCGACTGTTGAATGCCGGACCAATTTCGAAGTTCTGAGATCGTCACATGGGCGCTCAAGGCATACTTTCCGGACGTCAGCGTCCAGACGTGCAGGTCGTGCACCTCCTTGACCCCTTCCACCTCGACTATCGCCCGGCCGACTTCTCCAAAATTGATGTGTTCCGGAACAGCTTCCAGCAGCACGTTGACCGCCTGCTTGAGGAGACTCCACGTCCGCGGAAGGATAAAAAGGCCGATGC